>NZ_JADJSO010000005.1:0-174105 GCF_016711665.1 Candidatus Villigracilis saccharophilus | reverse complement strand
TTCACGGATGGAGATTGCCGCTGCCGCACCTTCGCCAACTGCGGACGCCACCTGTTTGATACTGTCGTGCCTCACATCGCCTGCGGCAAAGACACCCGCCATGCTGGTTTCAAAAGCAAGGCGCTCCTCACGCTTTCCTTCAGGCTGTCCATGGGCCAGATCATGTCCAGTAAGAATGAAGCCGTACTTGTCGGTTTTCACGGAATCTTTTGCGAATTCTGTATTGGGTTTTTGGCCGATGAAGATAAATGCCGCTTCAGGTTTAATTTCATCTTTTTCGCCGGTAGCTGAGTCATGAAAATTGATCTTCTTTAGCTTGGAGTTTTCGCCTTCAAACGAGTCAACCGCCACATTGAATTTAACCTCCACCCGTGAAGTTGGCTCGTTGATCTTATCGATCGCGATCTGGCTGGCAGTTAAAGTATCACCGCGCACCAGAAGTGTGACTTTCTCGGCAAAAGTCGTGAGATGCAATCCTTCTTCGCAGGCAGAGTTGCCGCCGCCAACGACAACAATGTTTTTTGCGCCCTTATAAAATGGACCATCGCAAGTGGCGCAAAAATGAATCCCTGCACCGATGAAATCATCTTCACCTGGAACATCCAGCCTGCGGTAGGACGCGCCCGATGCGATCAATATAGCACGGGCGTGATAATGCTTTCCATCGGAGGTATAGACTTCGTTGTAGCCACCATCCGCTTCAAGTCTTTCAACATCCTGCGCCTGCAAAATTTCCACACCAAAGCGTTTTGCCTGCTGGGTGACACGTTCCGCGAATTCCTGTCCACTGATGCCATCAGGAAAACCGGGAAAATTATCCAGCCCCACAGTGATTCCCGCCTGGCCGCCCAAGCCCGAACGTTCGATCAGCAATGTGTCGGCGCCCTCTCTTGAGGCGTAGATGGAAGCGGTCAACCCTGCTGGCCCGCCTCCGATGATGATCAAATCGTAATATGTCTTTTTTGCTTCTGTCTTTAAGTTGAGTTTTTTGGCTAATTCAGCATTGGATGGCTCCACCAAAAATGAACCATCTTCAAAAACTATGGTGGGGATGATTCTCTTGCCGCCATTCTTCGCAATCACAAATGCTTCACCTTCTTTGTCCTCTTCAATATCCACCCAGTTGAACGGAATAAAGTTTTCGCCCAAAAACTTTTTCGAGCGGCGACAATCAGGACACCAATAAGCACCGTAGACAGTAAGTTTCGACTCCATGATTTCTCCTCTGGCTGGCAGATTTTGACTCAGTCACCCAGCAATAGTGAACTCATGAGTTGACGGGCTGGGAGTATCTTTTATTACACCATTCTTTAAGTGTAGTTGCAGGTGCGCCAAGCAGATGGTTGGCTTCATCGGGCGAACCGTCTTCGCCCCAATTTTCGTAATGCTTCATCAGCACCGCCATGCCTTTCCATTCGGTGTTGAAAGTGAGCGCTCCCAACACCGCAAGCATTTGAATGGATATCGGCGCAACCTTCACGCCTGCATACTCTGCGTATATTTTCATCGCCTCGCCCATGGTGAAGGCTTCGGGACCAAAAATATAAAGTTCCTTATTGAGCGTTTCGTCGGTCTGATAACTCTTCGAGACCATGCGCGCGTAATCTTCGGCGGCGATCCAATGCAGTGGGTGGATTTGATTTCCGATCAGAGATATGCTTTTGCCTTGGACGAACATCGGCAGGGTTTCCATGAACCATGAAGCGCGGAATATTGTGTACGGCACGCCGCTGGACTTTAGAGCCGCTTCGCCCTTAAGCTTTGACCTGCTCTCTGGTGTATCGGCTTTTTCCTCGCTGACGGCGTACGCCGAGAGAATAGTCACACGTCCAACGCCAAGTTCTTTTGCAGCTTGAGCAATATCGCGCGTGGCAATGTGATCCATGTGGTCGAAGTCCGCTTCGGTTGGGCCGCCCTTCAAGCTGATGTGGACTCCATCCACGCCAGTCAGCGCGGAGCGCAATGCGGCAGGATCATCCACATCCCCTTTGATAATCTCAAATCCATCGCCTAAAAGTTTTTGCGCCTTCTCAGGATTCCGCGCCAACAAGCGGACGTTGAATCCATCAACCTTAAGTTGTTGCGCCACAGGCTTGCCGAGCATCCCCGTCCCGCCGACAACGAGGATGGTTTTATTGTTCGTCAAATTAACCTCCAATCGTCATCACGATGAAAATCGTCTCAACGATATTCAAGGCTAAATGCGCGGCAAACGGCGCGATGATATTTTTTCGTGACATGCGCAGCCACACGAAGAGTCCTCCCGCGATAATGCCTGTCAGCAGGATGTACCAGAAGCCGCCCGTCCAATGCAAAATGCCGAAGAAGAAACACGAGATCGCAATCGCAGCAGGCTGACTGAATTTTCCCAACAGGCGCGTCAGCCCATAGCCGCGATAAATACTTTCTTCAACGAACGGTGCGAGTAATACATCTGCAATGGCGAAGGGAATGAGGGACGCGCCCAATGCTGTAAACAATTCGCCCGCTGGAACATAATCCCAAATTTGCTGGAGGCTGGTCAACATAGGGGAGAGGATGAAAACATAAAGCAGGGCAAGCACAATTCCAGGGACAGCGCCAATGATCACTTCACGCCACAGTTGC
This sequence comes from Candidatus Villigracilis saccharophilus, assembly GCF_016711665.1. Lineage (NCBI taxonomy): Bacteria > Bacillati > Chloroflexota > Anaerolineae > Anaerolineales > Candidatus Villigracilaceae > Candidatus Villigracilis > Candidatus Villigracilis saccharophilus. Next base: position 171,498 of record NZ_JADJSO010000005.1, on the reverse strand, counting down.
TGACCCTCGCCGATTTTCCAGCCGAGATCCTTCCATGTCATTCCATCACGTTTCATGGATTTCATCAAAATGAATAACAGCCAGATCTGTAATGCCGACAGCTGATACGGTGTGGAGTCGGCGACCATTTGCGGCATCGCTTCCACGTTTTGTCCCTGCGTGACAATACCAAAATAAACAGACGCGAGGACAATCAAGATCAACGCGAGAAGCGGCGCGGCGAGTAGAGTCCACCAGAGGCGGTTGGATTTTGGAACGACATTGTTCATTGTTACTACTCCTGTAATTACACTTTGCTCAACAATTCCAGTGCGTGACGTTCTGGCTCATTGCCTTGGTATGTACCGACCACGCCACCTTGTTCGTCCAGCACGGCGAGACCGACAATTTTGCTCGTGTCACCAAGGCCAAAGCCTTTGGTGGTTTTGCCGTCCCAATCGGGAAGGATGATGACATAGTCCTGCGGGTCTTGTCCCTGCGGAATGGACTTACTCGCTTTATCAAAAGAGTCACGCATGGATTTTTCAGCGAAACTACGGAATAACTTTGGCACAGAATGTAAGTCCACGACGTTGGCGATGGTGATGGATGTGCAGGCTTGATATTCGTCAACAGCGCGGACAGCCTTATTTATTCTTTCTGCGTCTTCGGAGGTATCGGCAGTGTGGAAGAGAAGAACACTGCGCCTGCCAATGGAGTTGAGAGTTACTTGACGACCAGAGCCTGCGGCTTTGAATGTCACGGTTGGGACGGAAGTGGAAGATGTTGACGTGCTGGTCACTGCTTGTTTGACGGGAGCAACTGTCGGCGGGGTGGGAAGCGGGGTTTCATTTTCATCCATATTTGGCGCGGTCATCAATATCACAGGTGTCCCATCCATGTAGCCGATCACCATGCGGGATGTGTCGCGGCCCGAAAGCAGCGCGGCGCTCATGCCGCCGCCGAATGTCCAAGCGCCAGTGAGAAAAAGATTTTTGATGGGCGTTTTTGCGTTTAGGCGCGCGCCGTAGGAGTTATCCACGGTTTGATCGGTGCCATAGATCGCGCCGCCGATGTTGCGGCTGTAGCGCCAGTTGGTGATGGGCGTGCCGACTTCGATGTACTTGATTGACTTGCGCAAACCAGGGATGAGTTTTTCGGTGCGGTCGAGAAGAATTTCGGTCGCGGCTTTTTTCAACTCGTTGTACTGCGGATTGTCGCTGTAGTTTTCAAGGTTGCCGCCCGTGCCCCATTGATTGTCGCTGTTCCAATCGGCGAGCGAAAAAATATTCAGAACCGTCCCGCCTTCGGGTGCGCTGCCGCGATCTGCAATACTGTAATTGGTGATCGAAAGTCCCGTGCGTGCGAAATCGCCGTCCAGCGCGGCTTGATAACTGGCATTGCTGTCGTAACCATCCACCACAAACATTTCGTGATCGGTAAAACCTTCGGCTTGCAGGTCGCGATCCAAACCGAGATACAACACGAAATTTGAAATGGACGGTTTGGCTTCTTCAATGCCACGCACGTAGTCTGCGGGCAAATGTTCACGCCCGACGAACTTGAGCAAAGTATCGGGAGAATTGGCGTTGCTGATGATGACATCCGCTTCGACACGCAAACCCTTCTCTGTGACGACTGCCACCGCGCGTCCATCCTTGATCTCGATCTTGTTAACTGTTTGCTTGTAGCGAACCTCCCCGCCATATTTTTTCAACGTGGCTTCCAGTGCGCGGCTCATCGCCATGCTGCCGCCTTCGGGATAGTACGCGCCCATCAGGTGATAACTGACCCAGGGGAAAATAAAAATAGCAGCATTCAGTTTTTCAGGCGGAAGTCCGTAGTAGCCCCAGAGCGTAGTAAAGGCTGTCTTGAGCTCGCTATCTTGAAGGAACTTGCTCATGTATTCATCCAGCGAAATGTTCATGGCTGACATCATGTTGGGATACAGCGCGGGCATTTTCTCGAGCGGCGGGCGAATCCCCAACTGACCTTCCGCGTCAAAGCGGCGCACCTGCCAATAAGTTTCCACCATGTCCGCAATGATCTTGTGAATACCATCGCGCTCATGCGGGAAGTGCTTTACCATTTCAGATTCGTACATCATTAAATCGGCATACGCCACAATTTTCTGTTTGGAAAACTGAACCGTATAAAACGGGTCAATACGATGGAAGTGAACCTGATCGAACACTTCCAGATCTTTGAGAATGGGATACGACCAGCCGCCAGGCGCCGCCCCGTCCAGCGCGTGCAGGGCAACTTCAAAGCGATACTTTCCGCGCCGAAATTCATGAGCGTATCCGCCAGGGACGGTGTGATGCTCGAGCACGAGAACTTTCTTCCCCGCCTTTGCGAGGTATCCAGCGGCGCTTAGCCCTCCTAGACCTGCGCCGATGATAACTATGTCAAATTTTTCCATTTTATTTTTCCTTTTATTATTTCGGTAATTCCATCTTGGGTAATTTGCGAACGCGCGGCATTGTTTTTTTCAGCCACGCAATTTCATTCTCGTAATAGTCCGTACCGTAATCCAAAGTCAACTGCCAAAGATCACGCAGACGTTTGATGCCAACCTGCTTGAAGTTCTCATCAATATTTGCCTGCGCAACTTCACATTGCTTTAAATATTCCTGAATGGCTTCGATCCGTTTTTCAAACAGGGTGACAATTTCTTCATTTGTAATTCCATGCGCAAAGAAGACTTGAATCAACCACGCCTCGCGTGTGATTTCCAATGGCAGGGGAGTGGATACCCAGCGACGCAGCTCGCCTCTTCCTTCATCTGTGATCTGGTACTGTTTTCTGTTGGGTTTCCCCTCCTGTTGAATGACCTCCGATTCCACGAGGCCTTCTTTTTCCAGATTCTCCAACGCCTTATAAATGTGACTCTGCGTGGCAGACCAAAAATGTGTAATGGATTGATCGAAGAACTTTTTCAAATCATAGCCAGACATAGGTTTGTATTCGAGAAAACCGAGGATTGCATGTGAGAGGGGCATAGTAGTCTCCTTATATTAATTCTTGAGCCAGTCGCTCATGGTTATGGATGGCGCACCAAGGATGGATTCGGCGCCGTTGGGCTGGCTGACCTTGGGTGACTTTTCAAAATAGGCCATCATCTGAACGAAGTCTTTCATCGGCGCACTTCTCATCATCATCGCCAGCATTTTCACGAGCCAGATCGGCATGGATGCGGCTTTGATTCCAGGGTGGCGGGAGTCACAATATTGCTGGAGCGCGTCTGTCATCAACATGGACTTGGGTCCGTTGAGCACGAAGGTCTTATTCGCGGCGGCTTCGGTCTGGTGGGCTTTTGAAACAGCGCGGGCAAAGTCTGCGAGTGAGAGGAAATAATAGGCTTGAGTTTGTTTGCCAAACACAGTGGCGCGGCCGTCGTTGACGAATAATGCAAGCGCGTCCATGAACCAGCTTGGGCGGAGGATGGTGTATTCCACACCACTGCTCTTCAGTACATCTTCCGCCTTGATTTTTTCATCGATCATGGCGTATCCGCGATTCTCGGTCAGGGCAGTTGTGCCTGAGATATAGCTGACGCGGACATTCTTGCGTCCCTGCCTGGCGAGGATCTCTGTCACATCCCTCGTTACTTGAAATTCAGCCTGCCAAGGCACGCTGATGTTGACTCCGCTCACATCCGCAAGCGCTTTTTCGAGGGTGGTTCTATCTTCGAAACTGCCAGTGACGATCTCGACTTTGTCACCGAGTAATTGACGGGCTTTGTCTGCATTGCGAACCAGCACGCGGACGGCAAATCCGTCTGCCAGAAGTTGTTTTGCTACGGGAGCGCCGACAAATCCTGCCGCGCCGATGACGAGAATCTTCTTATCCATGAGTGGTATCTCCTTACTTGATTTATATGTCTATATAGATATATTACTAAATAGGTTTACATCTGTCAAGGGTTAAAAAGAAAACTCCCTGAGAATTCAGGGAGTTTGATATCTGCTCTTTTGCGCCTTTTTAATAACTTCTTCCCGCCCCCCCTTGTAATGCTTGAAAGCTTTGAAATGCCAGCAGACCGAACATGAGCGCCATGTAAGTACTTCTTAAAAATACAAAACCAGCAAATGCAAGCGCCGCGCCTGTAATGACCGAAACCCAAAGCGCAGTACGATATCCATTAAGCGGATCTGTCTGAGTCAGAATATCTCTCAAGATATGACCTCCATCCAATGGCTGGACAGGCATCAGGTTGATAAAGCCCCAAAATATACTGACCCACAACAAGTCCATAACAAGCGAATTCAAAAAATCGCCGCCGATCGGTAGAACTACAATTGGAAATGGGATAAAACCCAGGATAAAGTTTGGGATAACCATGCCGCCGAGGGCCGCAGATATAGCGACTACCAAAGCGGCGAACAAAAACCCCGCAAATGGCCCAGCCAGAGAAATGAAAATTTGCTGGTTCGCTGAGACTGCTACGCTTGCATATCTTCCACCCCATGCGATTGATTCTGGGACGGTCAATCCGCCCCCTAAATGAAGAATGATCTGTGAGTCCTGCCCATAGCGGCGCATGGCGAACGCATGTCCCAATTCATGGATCAGAATACAAACAAAAATGGCGACGATCCAGGTCAGCAGACCGATAATACTGTTGGATGACGATCCGAACAAAAGCGCGATCACCCAAAATAACGGGTGAACGCGTACTGGAATTCCAGTGATCGAGAAGCGCAGATCGAAACGCGTTGGAGGAGGAACTTGAAGTAGAAACATAAATTTGTATTTTCCTTTATTTAGATTGCATGATGATATAGGCGATCAATCCAAAAATAGTTAATGCAACGCCAGTCATTCCAAGCGCACCCGGCCATGCTCCGCTTAGAAAAATGATCTCACCCAAAAGGGAAAAGATGACTTCAAGAGATTGTGTCGCATCTACTGCAGCGATCTCGTGGGGCTCGCGGCATAAATGCCTTGCGTATAAAAAGAGAGTAGTTGCGATCACCCCAGAGAATAATGCCACCAGAGCGGTGCTGATCAACTGTCCATTGGAAGGGGCGGGGGGAGATGTAGACAGGAGAATCGCCATCCAAAACGGGAGCGAGCCCAGGGTTAAGAGCAGGACGCGCGCAAATCCATTTTCCAAAATGGGGTGTTGAATATACGGGATGTGCTTGCTCTTTCCCATCCGCGCTTCCCAAACGAGTTGATTCCCGATCGGGTAGGCGAATGCCGCGATCAAGACAGGCAGTGCGCTGTAGATCAAAGTTTTTGGCGTGGTCAGGGAAACGTGTTCAATGTTGACCAACACTATGCCGATAAAGATCGCCCCAATTAATAACAGTCCTTTGGCCGGAACTTTTCTGCCAAAGAAAATCAGAACGATCGGTGTCGCGAGGATGGTTGTCTGCCAGGTGGTGGCCATGATCCAGCCTGCGGAGTAACTTGCACTGAAGCTGATCAGCGCATAAAAAACGCCGAAGCCGATACTGCCCGCGATGCTCCAGAACAGCCAGTGTTGCAGAAAAATGTTTTTAACTTCGATCAGCACTTTTTTACCCTGCGTCACAAGCAGGATCAAAATTAAAAAAATAAGCATGTAACCAAAACGCAAACTGGCTGTCCATGCCCAGTGACCGCCCGCCAGACTCATGGCACGGTTTAATATGAACGTGCTGCTAAAAAACAATGCCGCCAAACTTCCAATGGTGATGAGCTTGGCCATGTTATTTTGGGATCGGCAACGTGTAGCCGCCATCCACTACAATGGTTTGCCCGACGATCATGGATGCAGCAGGCGAGCAAAGAAATGCAACGACCTCTGCAACTTCTTCAGGTGTGATAAGGCGGCCCGCAGGGACTTGCGCGATAAATTTTTGCAGGATATTTTCCTGGTCGCCCATGGATGCGAAATGATTCAGCGCCTCAGTCTCAACGACGCCGGGTGACACGGCGTTGACATTGATTCCCTTTGAGATCAACTCGACACCCAGATAGCGAGTCAGCGATTCTAAAGCAGCTTTGCTCGCGCCGACCACAATGTAATCTGGCAGCACTCTCGTTGAACCTGCGCTCGAAATGCTGACAATTTTTCCGCCGCCGCGTTTCTCCATCAGCGCCGCAGCACGTTGCGCTGAGAAAAGCAGCGCGCGCGCATTGATGTTCATTGTCCAATCCCAACCCTTGGGCTTCTGTTCCATGGCTGGGCGGTTATACCCCGAAGCCGCATTATGAACGAGGATATCCAATCCGCCAAATTCTTTTTCAATTTCATCGAACAGGCGGGTGATATCATCCAGATCCCCAACATCCGCTTTGACCAGTAATGCGCGGCGGCCAAGTTTTTCGATTTCGCGCGCAATTTCTTCTGCGGAGACGCGGTTGCGAAAGAAATTGATGACAACGTCTGCGCCGTGTTGCGCGAAATGCAGGGCTATGGCTTTGCCGATGCCGCGCCCTGAGCCAGTGACGAGGGCAATCTTGTTTTCAAATAATGGTTTCATTGAATTTTTTTAGTATAACATGTGTACATAGCCCTGAAATTTCACGAAATTTATCTCTACAATGGAATAGGGCTTCATCGCCGTTTATTTATAAATGGTAGAATCAAATTGCATGTAATTCAATTTTTCACATATGGAGTACGTGGTAATGCAAAAGAGATCCATTGTCCTGTTGATTTTACTTCTCATCGGTGCGGGGTATTTTATATTGTTTTGGTTCCCCAATTCCACTGGCGCGCAGGACTTCAATATGACCTTTATTTTTGAGCAGGACGAGCCTGCGCAATATCCGCATGTGATCAGACGATTGGAGATCCGCGATACGATTCCACAAACCCTTTATCGAGTCTTCGCCTATCAGCACTATTATTTCGGATTTCCTTATTATGTTTATTCAGCGCTTGTTTTATTGCCGGCCAGACTCTCCGCTGGCTGGGAAAGTATTTCTCTGAACATGCTGCTCCTTAGGCAGTTCGTAAATACCCTGCCAATGATCGCGGCGATTCTTATCCTGGTTTATTTGCAGACCAGATTTGAATCTTATCTAAAATCAATTTCTCTATTTGTGATTCTGCTGGCTGTGCCCGCGGTTGTCTTCAACAACATGTGGATCCATCCCGACAGCCTTGTATTCCTGTTCATCGTTCTCACTTTCTTCTTCCTCGATAAGGATAACCTGCGGTTCGGGAAAAGTTTTTATCTCGCTGCATTATTCTGCGGGTTGGCGGTGGCGACCAAGCTGATCGGCTTGTTTTTCTTCCTTGCGATTCCATATTATATTTTCCTCGGCTGGCGTCAAGCGCGGATTGACACGCGCAAAGCATTGATCGTGGCGACTTCTTTTGTCGGCATCATGTTCTCAGTATTTGTGCTTGCAAATCCCTTCCTGTTTTGGGCGTCTGAAAGAGCCTTCGCCTGGAAGACCCAGTCTGACCTGCACGATGCCATGGGCGGCGGCTTTATTGTCGCTTATAACAATAGTCCCTTGTTGTGGCTGCAGGTGATCGAAAAATGGTATGGCTTGCTTATTTTTGTTTTATTGGCAGTCGTAGCGGTGGTGATCGGCGCGTTCAAAGGTGAAAAGCGGCTGCTTAATCAATTGATCGCATTTTGGGCATTTCCTTTTATGGCGTATATCGCTGTTGCATTGGTGATCCGCGCCAAGCATTTTCCCCTGCCCATTCTCCTGCCTGTATTTTCGGCACTGCCTGCTTATTTCACATTCTTTGCCTTGCCACCTTTCACAAATCCGCTGGGGGGTTACATAAAGAAAAATGGATTACGCTTGGTGATGTCGATTGCTGGTTTTGCCATCGTCGGTGCGCAGGTTTTTTACAGCCTTGGGCGTGATAGTTCCATGATTCAGGAGAATATTCATCGCGAGGAAACCAGTCCGAGCATTCAGTTTTATGCTGCGCTCGAGCAGGATTATCTTTCAAAAATAGTATTGGATCGCCAACTGGTCATATTTCGGGATGTGATGATGTATGTCCCAAATGAACCGCGTTATGATGACCATTTCAAGTGGGGCGTTTCCAATTATGATATCGCGCTCAAGAATAACCCTGACGTGTTGATCATGAACAAACAGCACTTGTATGATTACACCCAGCCCGGACAATTGGAAACAGCTTCTGATCCCGATTTTGCACTGACCATTCAGTTCTACAATGATATTCTCAATGGGACAGTGGCTGGCTTTACTCAGGCTTATCAGGATGATTTTGGCATTGTTTATGCCAGTACTCCGTTGTATGACCATTTCTTTTCAACCCCTTAATTGGAGAATTTGCAATGTCGGATAAAACAACCGCTGTTATCATAGATGCGATTCGCACGCCAATTGGCGCATTGGGAGGGATTCTTGCCTCGCTTCGCCCTGACGATATGGCTGCACTGGTCATAAGGAATATTCTCGCCCGCAATCAGTTCGACCCCGCGCTGGTGGAAGAAGTCTTTTTTGGCTGCGCGAATCAGGCTGGCGAAGACAACCGCAATGTAGCGCGTATGGCAGCGCTGTTATCTGGTCTCCCGCTTGAAGTCGGCGGTGTGACCGTGAACCGTCTGTGCGCTTCGGGACTCAACGCCATCAACCAGGCAGCGCGCGCCATCAAGGCGGGCGAGGGAGACATCTACATTGCGGGTGGAGTCGAATCCATGAGCCGCGCACCCTATTCACTTCCCAAGGCGGAAGCGGGTTATTCCTTCGGCAATTTAACAGCGTACGATACAGCCCTCGGCTGGCGTTATCCGAATCCTAAAATGAAGGAAATGTACGGGACTGATTCAATGGGTGAGACCGCCGAAAATATCGCCAAAGAACGTCCGCATATCACCCGAGAGAAACAGGATGCGTTCTCGGTGCGATCGCATCAACTCGCCATCGCCGCGATCGACTCGGGTAGATTCAAGCAAGAGATCGTCCCTGTCTCCATTCCTCAAAAGAAGGGCGAACCGAAGATCGTCGACACAGATGAACGCCCGCGCCGTGACACAAGCATGGAATCGTTAGCGAAGCTCAAGCCCGCTTTCGCCAAAGATGGGGGAACTGTTACTGCGGGAAATTCGTCTGGATTAAATGATGGAGCCTCCGCTTTACTGATCATGAGCGAAGAAAAAGCCAAAATATTGAACCTCAAACCCTTGGCACGGATCGTAACCTCAGCATCGGCTGGCGTACCTCCGCGCGTGATGGGATACGGCCCCATTCCAGCTACGAAGAAAGCCCTTGTGCGCGCAGGTTTGAATATTCAGGATATTGGTTTGATGGAATTGAACGAGGCCTTTGCTGTTCAATCTCTGGCTGTGATCGAAGGCTTGGAAATTGATCCCGACTTGGTCAATGTGAACGGCGGCGCGATCGCCATCGGGCATCCGCTTGGTTGTTCGGGCGCGCGGCTTGTCACGACACTTGTGCATGAAATGAGATTGCGCGGCAATGTGAAATACGGCGTGGCAACTTTGTGTCGGCGTCGGTCAGGGTGAAGCGACGGTCATTGAATATCTTGAGTGATGCTGGTCAAAGGTTGAAAGTCAAAAGTCAAACCAACCTTCGACCTTTGACTTTTGACTGTGCTTTTATGGAGATCAAATGAAAAAAAATATTGTTTTCTCCCTCCTTCTTTTCCTACTCATCACCGCCTGCGTTGCTCCTGCGAAAACCACCAATGTTGAAAACACAGCGACTCCCACCAGGCCTGTTCAATTTACTCCGATCCCCACGCTCACTGCAAAAGTTCAGACCGCGGTTCAACCAACTCTTACACCTCCCGCCATGCCAGTCGGTCAATTGAATGAGATTAAGTTCAAAGCCAATGGAACCTATGTGGATATCACAGACACCATTGCGTTGGGCGCAAACAAAACATATTCCATCAATGCCATGAAGGGACAGATCATGTCCATCTCCATTCTTCCGCAGATCCCCGATGGCAGTTGGGGATACATTCCCATGCAGATCCAGGGCGCGGATGGAAGTATTCTTTGCCCGCAGCTCCCTGATGCTGAATGTATGTTTTGGCGCGGCGCACTGCCCGCGACACAGGATTATTTTGTGACACTCACGCCCAACGGCGACGTGCCTCAATTTACTATGCGTGTTACAGTCAACCCGCCCGGGAAAAAGTCTCAAGATTTTCAGTATAGCAATTCCCAAACTGGTATTTCATTAACCTATCCCGATTCTTTTGTTCCCGCGCTCCCTGTTGTAGGAAATTACAAAATAAGCCCCGAATTGACGCTTCACTATATTGACTCGCAAGCATATGACAAGACGAATCTTAGCGAAGTTTATTTGTTTGTCAGCTCCGCGTCCGATGGGCAAACTGTCGCGACATGCACAGACCCAAACCCCAATGGCGGCGGACCCGAACAATTGATTGGCAATGAGGTTGTCAATGGATTCGATTTTGTTCACAGCACTGCCGAAGGCGCGGGCGCGGGCAATTACTATCAGCAGGAAATTTATCGAATGGTCAATAAAAATATTTGCTATGAAGTGATCTACTTTATCCATTACACAAATATTGGCAATTACACGCCCGGTACTGTCACTGAGTTTGACAGCAATGCCATCATGCAAAGCCTGGGTGATATTTTTGACACGTTCAACATTAAATAACTGGATGCAGAAATGACCCATAGAAGTTTCGTTGCGTCTTTTCTGATCCTGACTCTGGCAACCCTCTCCTGTGGATTGATTTCACCCGCATCCATCTCACCGATGCCTGATCCTATCCAACCAACAATTCCAGTGCCGACGGTTCCTGCACCGACCCTGACCGCCGATCAACTTCAGAAGGCCCAATATCAACTCGGTGCACGCGACGATCGCGCATCTGTGCAGTTGACCGATGGTCAATGGCAGCAGGGCACAGATGCCACTACGCTGGATTTTGCTCATGTGAGTATGAGTGAATTCACCTCGCTTGGAGATATTACGGGTGATGGCGTTGATGAAGCCGCGGCGATCTTTTTTGAGAATTATGGCGGCACAGGCAATTTTGGTTTTCTTGCCATTTATACCAATGTGAATGGCTTGCCCGTATTCCTATCTTCCACAATGATCGATGACCGCCCGATGATCAATGGTCTTGCCATTGAAAGCGGTGAAGTATTCCTTGATGCGGTCATCCACGGATTTGAAGACCCGGATGTTGTCCTCAATTACCGACCACCCGAAGGTATGCGTTGGTTAATAATAAATTGCGCATAACCAATTACACGACTGCCACCCCTGACGGAGCGATTCGCAGCATTGAGATCATGTCTCCCGCCGATGGGACACAAGTCACTGAGTTTGTGCAGGTGAATGGAACGGTCAGTATTGCTCCGTTTGAAAATAACCTGTCCTATTTCATTTACGATGAAGCTGGTAATCAACTTGGTGTTGGCCCTATTACAGTCACTGCGCCTGATTTTGGTGCGCCCGGCACCTTCAGTGAGTTAATTCCGCTGGCAGGGATTCCCGCGGACACAACCATCTATTTGGAAATCCACGACCTCAGCGCAGCAGATGGCTCTCTATTGGCTTTGGATGCGGTGAAATTGATCGTGAAATAGAATTCCAAAAGGACCTAAAATAAAATCAGCCCCGTATAAGAACGGGGCTGATTTTATTTACCATTCATCAAATTAACTGCGGTTTGTTTCATGTGCGCCAGCACGCCTCGAAACCCGTTAAGACGCTGCCCGGAGATGGCTTCCTCCAAATTCATGGGAGCAAAGAAATCTGCTGGCACTGCCAGAATTTCCTCGGGCTTGCTGCCATTCAATCCGCTGGCGAGAATACATGCCAAACCCTGCACGGTGGGGGATTGCGGGGGAATGTCAAAGTGAAAGGTCACGCCGCCGTCATCTTGTTTTTCGCCAAATAGAAACACAGGTGTCATGCACTCAGGGATGGGTTCCATCTTCGCGCGTTCTTCAGCAAAGCGCTCTGGCAAAGTTGGCAATGACTCGGCGTAACCGATCAGCGTTTCAATTTTTTCTTCGCGGCTCATACCGGCGAAGTCATCCACGATCTCTTGTAATTTAGGAGGTAAGGACATAATTCCTCATGTAGGGGCGCAGCACGCTTCGCGTGCGCCCCTACAACACAAAATTTATTTTTCGATCGGCGCATCCACAAGATTGCCCCATTCGGTCCATGAACCATCATAGTTCTTGACATTGGGATAACCCAGCAAATACTTCAGCACGAACCAGGTTAATGAAGAGCGTTCACCAATACGACAATAGGCGATAACTTCTCCGTCAGCTTTGATATTTTTCCCTTCATAAAGAGCAGCCAACTCCTCGGTCGTCTTGAACGTTGCATCAGCTTCGTTGACTGCCTGCGACCAGGGAATGCTGACAGCCGCGGGAATATGCCCGCCGCGAGTCGCCCCTTCCTGCGGATAGTTCGGCATGTGCAGCATTTCGCCTGAGTATTCTTTCGGCGAGCGGACATCCACCAATGCTTTCTTCGCGTTGCTGTGCGCGAGGACCTCATCACGGAATGCGCGAATGGATTTATCCGCATCTTTCGCGCTGTAAACTGTTCGGGCATACGAGGGAGTTTCTCTCACGAGCGGGCGTTTTTCCTGCTCCCATTTGGCGCGTCCGCCGTTCATGATCTTTACGTTCTTGTGACCGTAATATTCGAAGAGCCACAAAGCATAGCAGGCAAACCAGTTGGATTTGTCGCCATAAAAAACGACAGTTGTGTCGTTGGCGATGCCGAGCTTGGAACACATTTCTGCAAACTGTTCCTTGGTGACAAAATCACGGCGGACAGGATGTTGTAACGTGCTGAACCAATCGACCTGTACCGCGCCTGGGATGTGCCCCATCGGGTAAAGCAATGGGTCTTCGTCTGATTCAATAATGCGGACGGTTGCATCTGTAAGATGATTTGCGACCCATTCGGTGTCGACTAAATATTCGGGATGTGCGTATGACATGCGATTACTCCTGTTATAAAGTTTGTTTCAAAAATTAACCGCTTAACTTTTACCACAACCTTGTAAAAGTTCACAGCCAAAAAATCAAAACCCCTGTGCAGGCGATACTCTGTTTTATCGGTGCTTTGATGTAAAATTGATGCATGCCGAAGCCAAAATATTACGTCGTTTGGAAAGGACGCAAGACAGGCATCTTCACTTCATGGACGGAGTGTGAGAAGCAGGTAAAGGGTGTTGTCGGCGCTCAGTTCAAGGCGTTTGACAGCGATGTCGAGGCTGAAGCGGCGTTCCTTGCCAAATATGAAGACTATAAAGGCAAAGCCTCCACACATGGAAGGTGGAGGTCCGCGAGCAGAAAGCCCTTGCTTCCATCCATCTGTGTGGATGCGGCCTGCAGCGGTGCGCCGGGCAAACTTGAGTACCGCGGCGTGAATACGGAAACTGGCGAGGAGATCTTTTATGCCGGTCCGTATTCAGATGGAACGAACAATATTGGGGAATTTCTAGCCATCGTCCATGCGCTTACCTGGCAGGCAAAACATAATACGCATATTCCCATCTATTCCGATTCAGAGAACGCCATTTTATGGGTGAATAACGGCCAGTGCAAAACAAAACTTAAACACACCTCTAAAAACGCGGTCTTGTTCGCCATCATTCACAGCGCAGAGAACTGGCTTGCAGAGAACGAATTACCCGAAGATAAGATCAAGAAGTGGGAAACCGACCTATGGGGCGAGAATCCGGCAGACTTTGGAAGGAAATAAAAATTTAATGAACTGGCTTTCCTGGTCGTGGTCCTTCGGCCGATTTCGCGGCGTGGATTTTCGCTTTCATTTTTCTATTTTATTCAGCATTCCCGCCGCTTATTATCTTTTCCGCCCGCTCAATATCATGGATGTGGTGGTGGCTTTGTTGTGGGTGATCGGTTTTATTTCGTGCATTTTCCTGCATGAACTTGGTCATACACTTGCCGCCAGGTTGGTGGGCGTGGAAGTAAAAAGCATCGTCATCTGGCTCTTGGGCGGATTCACCAATCTCAGCCGCAGATCGGAAAAGCCTGCTTACAACCTGGTCATCTCTGCGGCTGGCCCCCTGGTCAATTTTTTTCTTGCCTTTCTTTTTGTTCTTTTTTATATTGTTGTTTCAGTCCTCTTTATGCCCTTTATTAAGAACGTCCAAATTTTTCTCTGGGCGCAGATGCTGGTCAACCTGTCTTTTTCACTCACGCTCGTGAATTTGATCCTGGCTGTCTTTAATTTGTTCCCTATATATCCGTTGGACGGGGGCAATATCACGCATTCCATCATGGAGATATTTTTTGGCAGGACAAATGCCGACCTGATCACGCTCATTATCGGCATCCCCGTGCTGGTGGCTCTGTTCCTGTTCGGCGTATTCACCCGTGATTACCTGCTGCTGGTCTCCTGCGTCTTGATCGGATTTGCCATGACCACCCTCAACCGCTCAGCCTTGCGCTGGATCAACTTAAAGATCAATTACTTTTACCGCCGCGCGGGCTATTACTATATGCTCGAGGATTTTGAGCGCGCGGTTCAGATCTATACCCGTGACATTGAACGCGAGCCCCGCCAGGTCAATCATTATCTGGCGCGTTCCGCTTGTTATTTGAATATGCTTCAAAAGGAGCGCGCGCTGGCGGATGTGGAACGGGCGTTAAATCTTGCCCCAGCCCATGCGATCGCTTTGGAATTGCGCGGCGAAATATACGCACTGGATAAAGATTATGATTCTGCGCTGGATCATTTTGCGCGCGCCCAGGCAGTTAACCCAAACTGGGCGGTTCCTTACTTTGACCGCGGATCGGTCCTGCTCGAAAAAAAGGAGTTTCTGCCGGCTTTGAGCGAGCTTAACAAAGGCAGTTCCCTTCAGCCGGCATACACCTTGATTTACATTATCCGATCCATGATCTATTTCAGATTGGGAAATCTGGATTCCGCGCATAAGGATCAAGATACGGCTCTTGGGCTTTCCGAAAAAGATGCGCTGGTCATGTCTGAGCCAAATCTGCAGATCTACGAATCCTATCTCGACTGGGCGGAGGATTATTATGCACGCGTACTACTGACCAGACCCAATTCCGGGTATGCCTATCAAGGCCGCGCGGATGCATACCGCGTTAACAATGAATATGATAAGGCAATTGCAGATTACACCCGCGCCATTGCAATTAATCCACGTGAGGCGCGTTTATACTTGGGGCGCGGTAAATCCTATTCCGCGTTAAATCAAATGGATAAGGCAAGAGAAGATTTTCAAACAATATTAACCGTGACTGATAAATTGCATTTGAAAAGACAGGTGGAAGAATTATTGAAAAATATTCATCATATTATGGTGGTCGAGTAGGCCGAGCGCTCTTTGAGGCCGTATCGAGACCAATTGTCATTAGGAGTAAAAATGAAAACAGCATTACTGATAATTGACATTCAAAATGATTATTTCCCGGGCGGCAAAATGGAACTGGTCAATCCGCTTGAGGCTGGGAAGAAAGCGTATATGCTGCTTCAATGCTTCCGCGAACATGGCGGGCATCATGTCCACATTCAGCATATCGCGCTAAAGCCCGATGCTCCGTTTTTTGTAAAAGGCACAACGGGCTCTGATATTCATGATGTGACCGCGCACTTTGAAGGCGAGCCGATCGTGTATAAACATTACCCCAACTCTTTCCGCGAAACAAATCTGCTTGAAATGTTGAAGGATTGGGGAATTGAGCGAGTCATTATTTCAGGTATGATGACCCACATGTGCGTGGACGCCACCGCCCGCGCCGCCGCGGACTTTGGCTTTCAAGTCTGGGTCGCGGAAGATGCCTGCGCTACACGCGACCTAAAATATGGTGAGACAGTCATCCCTGCCGAGCATGTTCACAAGGCGTTTTTGGCGGCCTTGAAATCCTACGGTCAGGTGATGACAGCGGCGCAGATCATTGCGCAACTGGCGTCAGAGCAGGGAAAAGAGAATTAGATACGCGGAATTTTGCAGATCGAACGGAAATATTTTTACAAATCCAACTCTGTGCACATAAGGCATCATTTTTTCAGCAGGCAAATATAAGACTTGTAATCACAGATCTTATCAAAACCAGCCTTACGCGCCGTCTGTGCAGATGGCGCGTTTCTTTTATAGCAGTGCCAGCCAACTTCACTGATGCCATTTGATAAGGCGTGTTCAAGAAAAGCGAGCGTGAGCGCTGTGCCAATGCCGCGTTGACGGTAGTCGCTGGTGGTCTCGATGCCGATCTCACAGCGGCCATCCGCGTTGTATTCGGAGAGGCACCAGCCTGCAAGTTCGTTTTCGTGGATCGCGCACACGCCAAAACTTTTGGCGAGGAAATCATCCACACTGGGGCGCTCAGAGGTCATTTCCTCTTTAAGTGTGTCGAGATGTTTCAGGTCTGCGTTTGCCAGTAGATCCGCATCCACCATTTGAAGTTGAAAGCCTTCGGGCATAAAGTCCTGCCACTTGTGTTTCAATTCCTTGCAGGTGTAATATTCGCGGTCAGCATGGATTATTTCTTTATCCATGAGAAGAGCCTGCATCTTTTCCTCCCATGCTGCCGAATCGTAGTAAATTGCAAAACCTTCCTGTCCTTCAGCGAGTGCCCGCGGAACTATGACATTCGCAAATAGTTTCCGAATCCCAAGATTGAAGCTATCTATTTCAGGATCGCCAGCTAGAATATATCTGTGACCTGCCTGTGCGAATATCGCTTTGGGGTGTTCGTGATTGTCTACAAAAATTTGCACAGGTGTTTGCTTCGCAAGGATCGAGCGTCCTACGAGGTGAAAATCCATACCAAGCAAAAGTGGGCGGACAAGTTCGTAAGAGTCGGGGTTTAATGCTGTCATTGTGATTTCTCCAGTTTCTGCATTTGATCGTGGTCTAATAATTCTGCTAGAGGACGCCTGTTGGAGCCAATTGTAAAGCCGTCATGCCTGCGGCTGATTTTTCGTGTTTGGCGTATTCATTGCTTGCATTATATCTTTTTGTCGAGTGCTATAATATTTTCATGGAAATCACCCTCGACCCCGAAAAACAAAAACTTGCAAAACAATATTCCCGCATCCGCCGACGGCTCTGGCTGGCCGATAATCTCTTTAGCGCTGTCTATGTGCTCGCGTGGCTCTTCTTTGGCTGGGCCGTTTCATTGCGTAATTTTCTTTTGTCCATTACCGTCAATGATTGGCTGTTGGTCGCTCTTTTCGTAGCGGTGTTTGGCGGTGTTTATTTTGTAATAAATCTGCCGCTCGGATATTACAGTGGATTTATCCTCCCGCATCGCTTTGACCAGTCCAACCAGACGCTCAAAGACTGGGTCATTGACCAGCTCAAAGGACTTGCGATCGGCGCACCCCTTGGTTTGATCCTGCTTGAATTGTTTTATCTTGCCTTGAGAGTCACCGGCGACCTGTGGTGGCTGTGGGTGGCGGGCGGATTATTGGTCTTCTCTGTCTTAATGTCCAATCTTGCCCCGATCCTGATCATGCCGTTGTTCAACAAATATGTTCCGCTGGGCGATGAACATAAAGAACTTGCTGACAGATTGATGAAGCTAGCCGAGCGCGCGAATACCAAAGTGCGCGGTGTCTTTAAATTCGATATGTCAAAGCGCACGAAATCTGCCAACGCCGCATTGACTGGCATTGGCAGCACGCGCCGAATTATTTTGGGTGACACACTTATCAATGAATTTTCAACAGACGAGATCGAAACCGTCCTCGCGCATGAATTGGGACATCAGGTCCATCGCGATATTCCACTCCTTATTGCGTTTGGGACACTCTCGACAACCATCGGCTTTTATCTGGCATCCCTTGGGATGAATTGGGCAGTGAATACCTTTGGCTTTTCGGGTGTCAGTGACCCCGCCGCATTTCCCGCGCTTGGCTTGATCCTCGGTATATATGGCTTTCTAACCTCTCCGCTCGATAACGCCATTTCCCGCTGGCGCGAAAACATGGCTGACGATTATGCTCTCCAGTCCACAGGCAAGAACGAAGCCTTCGCCTCTGCGTTTACAAGATTAGCCAATCAGAACCTTGGCGAGATCGACCCCGAAAAATGGGTGGTCTTCATGTTCTACTCCCATCCGCCATTGGGCGAGCGGATCGAAAAAGCAAAAAACTGGAAATAACCTTTTATCAAACGCTTGTAAAAAATTCTTCGCGCGTGATCTGGTAACGGAACATTTCCATGCCGAAATAATTGGCTTGATATGTGAATATCATCCCGCATTTAAGTAGGACCCGCTGGGAAGCGACGTTCTCGGGGTGTACAAGACCAATAATTGCCTCCAGCCCAAGATTTTTGAATCCAAACTCCACTCCCGCGCGGGCGCCTTCTGTGGAATATCCCTTGCCCCAGAATTTCCTGCTTAGCATATAGCCCACTTCTGTTTCATTAGTTTCTGGCAGATATTGCAGTCCATTCCAACCAGCCAACTCCGTCTCACCATGCGGGACAACTCCCCACGACCCCAAACCATATTTCTCCCATTGCTGGATCTGAGTTTCGATCATCTTTTGAGCGCGATCCATCGTGGGTGGGTTGGGGTTCGGAAAATACTTCAACATATCTGGTTCGCTAAACAAACGGAACATGGCATCGAGGTCATCCATGGTCAAAGGGCGTAAGGTCAGATTCTTGGTCGTGAGATTGGGAATATTTTTTTGCATTGTCTCTCTTTGTAAAATAAAAGTCCCAAGGTTCAACACCTTGGGACTGATTATATTCAAATTTTAATCGACTACTTTACCAGATCGCTCATCAATTCCATCGGCACAATTCCAGCGCCGACGATGCCGGGTCCCGTGTGGACGCCCAAAACAGGGGAGATGCGCACCACTTCCAATTTTGCGATATTTAATTTTTCCTTGAACTCTGCGGCAAGCGCATCCGCTTTTTCTGTGAAGCGGCCGTGCAGTACGGTTACCCACAACGGCTTATTTCCATATTTCTCGCGGACGCTGTCTGCGATCATGCCCATGGATTTCGTTAATGTGCGTCCGTTGCCAACTGTGCTGTACTTGCCGTCCGAATCCACGCGAATGACAGGTTTGAGGTTAAGCAATGCACCTGCGAGTGCCTTGACCCGTCCAATGCGTCCGCCGCGTGCGAGATATTCCAATGTGTCCAATGTGTAGATCACTTCAGTGTTTTCGCGGATTTTCTTCAGGCGTTCCTGGACCGCGTCCATGGCCCAGCCTGCTTTGATCGCCAACGCCGCCGCCATCACCTGGAAGCGTTCGCCGCCTGAAAGGGTCAGCGTATCCCAATAATTAACTTTTGCATCGGGAGATGCCTGCCCGCCGCCATCATGAGCTGAGTTAAGTGTTCCGCTCAACCCGGATGAGATATGGATCGAAAAGATATCCTTATCTTTTTCTGCGAGCTTGCGATATAGCTCCGCAAAGATCCCCGCGGATGGCTGCGCCGTGGTTGGGATGGCGGGACGCATGGCTTCGAGACGATTGTAAAAATCATCCGCTGAAATTTCAGTGGCGTTGATCTCGCCTTCAGGGAAGTTAATGAACAGGGGTGCGGCAGTGACGCCAAGCTGTTCAAGTTCTTCGGCAGACATGTCCGCCGCGCAATCAGTTACTATTTTCATATGTAGTCTCCTTTGGTTTTACAAGTCATTACAAACTATTGTTTCTTTTCCAAAAACCACTTTACTGTGTCTTTGATGCTTTCAAACAATGAACGTGGTGTATAACCCAATTCCCTGGTCGCTTTTGCGTGGCTGATGTTCGAGTTGGACTGCAGCACTTCCAATGAATAGGGAGTAAAACGCGGTGTCGCTTTTGCAAGTTGATAGTACATCGGCGTGAAGACTGCAGCGAACTTTGCCAGGTCAAACGGGATCTTCATCTGGAAGAAATTTTTGCCTGTGATCTCACGTACGGTTTCAAGCATATAGCGCACCGTGATCTTTTGCCCTGAAAGAATATAGCTCTCGCCGCGTTTGCCGTGTTCCGCCGCCGCGATCAACCCGTCTGCCACATCGCGCACATCCACAAAATCATACGCGCCATCCACATACAGAGTAGGTTTCGCAGCCGCCGCATCATGGATGACCGCGCCCATCATCGATCTGCGAAAATCATAAGGGCCAATCACGCCGGTGGGGCAGGTCACAACAGCTTCCAGCCCGGAGCGAGCCGCGTTCAACACCTCCAGCGTTGCCTCCGCTTTCGAACGGTCGTATGCGCCGTAAGGGTTGTTCATATCGTATGGCAGTGCTTCGTCGATCACGCCATCCTCGACACGCTGGATGGCATGGATGGATGAGGTGTAGATCAATTTTTTGATCCCGCTTTCCATCGCCGCGCGCAAAATATTTTTTGTGCCCTCCACATTGACCTTGTGCACGAAGGGATTTGCGCCCGGCATGATCGAGATGACGCCCGCGAGATGAAAGATGCCTTTCACGCCGCGCATGGACTCAAAGACCGTATCCAGATCGAGGATATCGCCATCGAACGCTTCAACATTTAATCCCGAAATTGATTTGCGGCATTCGCCGGGCAGGAGCAGCGCCCGCACCTTTTCACCGCGTTCCAAAAGTTTTCGCACAAGGACATTGCCAACATGTCCGCTTGCGCCAGTCACCAGCCACATAGTTCTCAAGCCTCACTTTTTTTCATTAATGTATCCATCATCATGGTCGTGATCTCTCTCGCCGTCTTTTCCCACTTGGCACCTTTGGGGTCAAGCAGGCTTTGAAGCAAAAGCCCCATCGCCATGGAAACGATCATGCGCGCCGTCAACTCAGGATCCACATCCACGAACGAGCCTTCATCCACACCTCTCTTGATGAGAGAGGTGAAATATTTATGATAACGGCGGTAAGGTGCAATGCTGGCCTGCCAAATTTTTTCGTCGCGGCTGGCTTGCAGCCAGAATTCAAGGAACATTGGCAAGCCTTCATTGGCAGTTTTGAAAATATAAGGGAAGGCTTGTGTGATCAAAAAGAAGGTCTCTGGTACCGAACTCTCCCGTGAAGCCTCGATGCCCTGATCGATGGTCGTCAGCCATCCATCCAACAAGGCCAGAAATAAGGCCTGCTTGCTTTCAAAGTGATGATAGAACGCGCCCTTGCTGATCTCGGCGTCCTTGCAAATATCATCCACGCTCGCGGTGTTATATCCGCGTGTGGAAAATAACTTGATGGCGGACGAAATGATCTTTGAGCGGGTTTCTTCACTGCGCTGCTGCATTTTGCCTCTCGAAATAATAAAACCGACTAGTCGGTATGTTTTTACCTCTGAAAGATTGTGCTGTCAATAGGATGAAATACATAACTTTTTTAAATGAAAATGGGATGACGATCGTCATCCCATTTTGCATCAATTCTGGAGTCCATCATTTGCTGATGGATATTTTATTAAGCAGGTTTATAAGCCGTGATCTTGGCGCTATACACTGCCTTGTAAACAGCCTCGCGCGGATATTCGGTTACATCCAGTTTCATTTCATCCAGTGCGCTGTCCACAGTAGCTTTGTCGAAGAAAACTGGTTTGATGGAAATATCTGTGAAGCCGACGGACTCCATCATGCCGATGTATTCCTGCGCTTCGACTGCGCCTGCCACACAGCCGGCCCAGGCGCTCAGGCTTTTTCGAATGATCTCAGGGAGTTCACCGTCCGTCACAATATCGGATACGGCAAGTTTGCCGCCCGGCGCAAGGACGCGGAAGGCCTCGTTGAAAACCTTTTCCTTGTCAGGCGAGAGGTTGATCACGCAATTAGAAATGATGACATCCACTGTATTACTGTCAACCGGTAGTTCTTCAAGATAACCCTGTCTGAATTCAACATTCGCCGCGTTGACCCGCTTCGCGTTGGCTTGTGCGCGTTCGATCATTTCGGGGGTCATATCCACACCGATGACCTTGCCGCTGTCGCCGACTTTTTGGGATGCGAGAATGCAGTCGAGGCCCGCGCCTGAACCGAGATCAAGCACGGTTTGACCGAGTTTCAGCGAGGCAAGCGTGATCGGATCGCCGCAACCATAGCTTGTGTTCGCAACATCTGTCGGGACCGTGGTGAGCAGATCGATCGGGTAGAGATTGTTGCTTGTGTCGCAGCAGTCTGAAGGTCCGCAGCAAGAGGCGCTGCTTTTGATCCGCTCTGCGTAATGTTCGCGGACGGTTTCGTGGATGGGGGTGGGGGATTGGGTCATTTTAGTCTCCTTGTGTTATATAGAAGTTTGTCTATGTATGTTGCTAAAAAAACGGGACATGCCTCGGCCGAAGACGCGTCCCGATCAAGCCTTGAGGGTTTTGAGGAGTTTTTCGGTGGTGATGCTTTCAGGCGCAAACTTGATCATCAACTGTCCGCAGCAAACAGCCACATTTTCCTGATTGAGCGAGTAAAAGGTCTGCTTGCCTTCTTCGCGGACCGTGACCAGATCCGCCTCGCGCAGAATGGCGAGATGATGCGAAACAGTCGGCTGGGAGACATCCAGCTTCTCAACAATTTCGGTCACTGACAGCGATTCACAGCAGCAGATGTTCATGATCTTCTGACGGGTCTCGTCGGAGATGGCTTTGGCAAAGAGGACAGGGTTAAATTTCATATTGATGACCTTCTATTTGATATTATATAGATAAACATCTATTTGTCAAGATGTAAAAGACCTCCGAGTTCTCACAGAACTCGGAAGTCTAATTCATTATTTGCTGGTCAAAATTTCCAAACGATCTATATAACTGCCCAACACTTCAAACGCATCTTCGATGGGCTGTGTGCTGGTCATATCCACGCCGGCGCTCTTAAAGACATCCATCGGCGGTTGAGAGGAACCTGCTTTGAGGAAATTGATGTGGTCTTCGGCGGCGTTCGGTGCGCCTTCCAGGATGCGCTTGGCGATGGCATTCGCCGCGGAAATCCCAATGGCATATTGGAACGAGTAGTAATCAATGTAAAGATGGGTGGTGAACGTACCCCAGGTGATGCCGACCCGTTCACGGTCGAGATTCATATTGCCGCCAAAGCCTTCGCTGAAAAGATCGGCCATCAACTCGATCATCGAATCAGCCGTCAGGGGCTGTCCCTTTTCGATGCGTTGATGCGTTTCCAGTTCGAAGCGGGCCAGGGTGGGCATGATGAAGAAGTAGCGGTGGAAGTTATCCATGGCTTCTTCGAGCAGGGCGATCTGGAAAAATTTGTCAGGATTGGTCTTGAGCAGATGCGCGCGGGTCATGGCCTGATTAAAGTTGGAGGCGGTCTCTGCGATAATGGATGGATAAAGATAGTAGAACATCGGCTGGGCGCGGCTGGCGTAATAGGCGTGCATGGAATGTCCCAGCTCATGCGAGAGCGTGCTCATACTGCCAATGTCATCTGTGTAGCTCATCAAAACAAAGGGATGCGTGTCCTGCGGAACGCGGGTCGAGAACGCGCCCTGGCGTTTGCCTGCGTTGGGCGACCAATCCACCCAGCGATCCTTTAAGCAGCCTTTTCTCATCACGCTGACATATTCATCGCCCATGGGAGCGAGTCCTTCCGAGATATAGTCCACAGCCTTCTCGAACGGCACCTTGTACTTCTTCGTGGTAAGCGGCGCCCAGACATCATACGGATGAAGTGTTTTCACCCCCAGCGCCTTGCGGCGGACCTTCCAATATTTATGCCAGAGCGGCAGATTCTTTTTGAAGATGGTTAGCAAATTATGGAACATCTCGACAGGCACATCCCCGTTGAAAAGTGTTGATTCAAGCGATGAGTTGAATTTCCGCGCGCGCATGTTAAACACATTTTGTTTGATGGATGTCGTCAGATTGCCGGCGAGCGTGTTTTTATGCTCGAGATATTGATCATTGTAATTCTCCCACGCGGTTTGACGAGCCTTGCGGTCTGATCCGTTCAGGATGGCGTCAAAGGTGCTTTGGGTCAGGTCAACTTTTTTGTCGTTCTTATTGCGAGCCGGCTTGAACTTGAAATCCGCGTTCGCCAGCATGGTGGTTGTAATGCGCGTGCTGCTGAACGGGTCACGCAGCATGCCGAGCAATTCCTCCACCTCCGCGTTGCGGACATGCGCCTGTTTGCGGAAGAGGTCATTGAAATAATGCTCATATAGTTTCATGCGCAGATCATCTTTGAGCCATTGGCGCAGTTTGGTCTCGCCGATGGCGAGGAGTTCAGGGTCAACAAAAGATGTCACTGCGCCGACTTGAGCCAGTGCGCTCATAGCTTTGCCGTTCATGGCCGCGCCTTGCTGGTTGCCCGTATCCACTGCGCTGGACATGGTGGCGTAGACCTGCACTTTGGCGGCCCGCTGTGAGATCTTCTCGATTGCGTCCATCGCTTTGATGAAAGTATCCAGGCTGTCGCCAAGATGTCCTTGAAATTCTTTGATTGGCACAAGGTCTTCCAATAATTTCTTTACTTCGGCGTCAAATGCCTTTGGCGAAGAAAAAACGCTTTCAGCATTCCAGGTTTGATTCTTTTTAACTTTGGAGCGGGGCAGGGAAGTGGTCATATTTTATTCTCCTTTTGATAACATCAATATGCAGAGAGACATATATGATAATCCAACATCATTGCGATGAACAAGCGGCTCTTTGTTATTTTGGGGGTTACTTCGCGAAGTGCGCTCGCAACGACATATGGTTTTTCATGCTCATAAAAAAACTCCGACGATTTAGCCGTAGACCAAATCGTCGGAGTCCATGTTTAGCCTTGCAGTTTAGTTACTGTGAATCATCTACGACGTATTCATCGTCGATCACGCCGTCGTCATCCAGGTCCACGCCAAAGTACATGCCTTGGGGATTGGCATCCGTCCACTCGGCGTAGTTGACGTAGACGACCGCACCCTGGTTGAGCACGATGCCTTCAGCAGCAAACTCCTCCTCGAGTTCATCGGTGATGCGGGTCAGGTAGAAGTCAAAGGTGCCTTCGTTGTTCAGCTTCTCGGCGTTGATCAACAGATCGCCGGCTTTGGTATCGAGGTAGACAGTGATGATACCGCCGCCTTGAATGTCTGCGCCTTGTACTTCGAAATAATAATCGGCTTCGGCGTCAGGGTTTTCAATCCCGATCACAATGTAGGGAGATTCGTCCGCCGCGGTCTCATAAGCGATGGTTTGGTCGGCGGGATAAAAATATGCGGTGTCCACCTGACCGGGTTCAAGATAGATGCCTTCGACGCCGATGCTGAAGCCGGGTCCGATCATGATCAGGTCGGTGAGCGTTTCTTCGGTCAGGGCTGAGCCGTCAATTTCCACGGTGATGTCCAATCCTTCGGGGATCCAGTAGATTGGCTCGGGCGCGTTTCCGCTGGCTTCCATGCGATAGGCGGTGTAGGCGGCGCCGGGGATTTCATTGACGATCTTGCCGTCCACATATCCCAGTCTGCGGCCATCGTTATCGGTGATCAGGATGTGCCCTTCGCCGTCGAGGAATACCTGATTGAGTTTTTGGTCTGGGGCTGCCAGAACACCGCCGCCTTTGAGCGAAACTCCGCCGCCATCGCAGAAGGGACATTCCTGTGTGCCAAGCCGCGCGGATGTGGGAGTCAGGTCAAGGGTTTGGGTATCGGCGTTGCCCGTGTACAGCTCGGACTCGACCTGCGGATTGATGGATGCTTCGTACAGCCAGGTGTTATCGCGCGAGTCTACAAATAGTTCGCGTGTTTCACCGGGATAATTGTTGTCATACACAAGGATGGCATACAAGCCGTTGCCTTTATCTTCCACACCAAAGGGCGTGATGGCGTGGCCGCCGGAACCATCTTCCTTGTAGATGCCGATGCTGTAAGTCTCACCGCTGGCATCCATCTGCTGGACGACTTCCAGGATTTCCATCGGCGTGCCTTTGATGACGCTCGTATATGTCGGCGCAACGGTTTGGGTTGCCCACCAATAGGCAATTTCACGCTGGAGAGCTTCGTCGTTGATATCCAGATCGCTGGCGACACTTCCGCCAAACTCAGACGGGGAGACCTGATTGGTGTACATCATCAGACTGAGGACTGCCATGCCTTCACAGTGACCGCCTGCCATGCTGCCGTTGATCTCTTCCATCCACTGCTCGGCGGGAGGGGTCAGGGTGCAGTCATCTCCATCGAGTCGCGAGCAGACCTGGTCGCCGAACATGCGGCGCATTTCGCCGGCGGTCAGGTTTGTGGCGGGAATGTCATCGCCATAATTGCTGAAGTTGAATCCATTTTCCTGCGGGGTAAAACCCAGGTCATAGACGATCTCACCCGGTGCGGATTCTGCCACGGGCGCTTCGGTCGCGTCTGTGAAAACTTCCTCTGTGGCGGCCTCTTCGGTGGCATATGCTTCATCATAGAATTCTTCATCGGTGCCGCAGGAAGACAACAACAGGCCAAGCGTGATCAGTAACGAAAATAAAATGTAGAGCGGGGCGGATTTTTTCATCGGGTTCCTTTTTGAGTGGGAAAAGTAAGTTGACAAAATACCATCTGGTATTTTGAGAATGAGTGATTTTACACTGTTATCAACCGACTTGTATTCTTGTGAATATAAATGGGTAAAGCGCAAAAGTATCGGGGAAATGAAATCAGGTCAAAATGGGCAGTCCAGAATGCCAGGCAATCTGAAAACGTCCGCTATGGAATTCGCTCAATGCAGCCAACATGGCTTGCGCGTTTTTTCGTTTCCAGCCACGACCTTGCCTTTTCATGCGATGATGCACAACAGTATTAATACCGCTTTCAACGGTTCCACTTCCAATGGGATAACCTGCTTGTCGAAAATAGGCATAATCCATTTTGGACTGACGACTCTCAAAATACGCGGGGGATTGACGAACATCTTCCAAACAAGAAATGTGATTCCAATCCAGCGCATGTAAAGCGCTCACGACTTCTTTGACACGTCCATACCATAAAAGATCGGCTTGTTTTTCAACCCACTGCTGAGATTGAAGTGAGCCTTCTCCGAAAGCAGCTTTGGATACTTTCCACAATCGTTCATCCGCATGATACCAATCAATAATTTGGACGGCTTGGGGATAGTTGCTGCTGGTGATACGGTCAATCCAAGGCGCGCCGTCATTGACTGAACTGAGGCGTCGGCACAATCCAACTTGTCGTCGCGCTCCTTCCAAATACTGATGTTGCCCCATCTCGTCTGCGTTCCACAGCCCAGCCTGATAACTATGTCGTGTCAGGACTGCCGCTCTGTCCGATAGGGCGTGGCGCGGCGTGCATATTTCGGGCGAGACTTCTTGCTTTGTGGATGTTGCCATTTTCGGCTTCACCTCTGAAATCACGCTCATTTTTACCTCTTTCCAACCTTCTTCACGCAATAACACCATTCCTCCATCGCTGGAGATGTTCGCCAGTTCCTCGATAGGCTTATTCACTCTTACGATTTTGCTCACAGGTTGCGGAACTTCTGTTACATACAACAGCCTTGCTTCTTCCTCTCTCTTTTCTTCCATTTCCTCTCCCCATCCTTCTGTCACCCGTCTCAAACTATCTTTTGACATATGTCCGCCCGTCGCGTCACTGTATGCTTCCGCTGCCAACTCAAATGACTTCCCCAACAACCCTTGCCGTACCGCCACTCGCGCCGCTCCCTCACTCCAATGATCGGCTCGCAGGTTTAGTTTTCCATCCAAGGGGAAAAAGTGTCTGCCCTTCACATTCAGGACAGACATAATAGGCTCTCTCCAATTGGCTATCGCCTTCCAAGCCATGAACGTTCCAATCTCGATATCCCTCAATTTCCATTCCTCGTCCGCATTGCTTGCATTTTGGCAATTCAACCTGCGCACCTACGTCTCGTCCATTCACTAATTGTGCGATCACTTTTCCCATCAACTCTCGTCGTCGCTTGCGAGCTTCTGTCTCTATCTCTCCAAAGCTCGCTTGCGGATGCACGTCATACCATTCTTCCATTTGGTCAAACATTCGTTTTGCTTCTTCCATAAATGCCGCTTGGCGTTTGGCGCGAGACTGGGGTCGGGTCATGTTTTTTTTACTCCTCTTACCACAGTCTACTCCAGTTTTCTTATTCTCTCCGATACTTTTGCGCTATACCCAATATAAATCCGCGATCTTTACACGTTGTTCATTTTTGGATAAAAAAAGTGCCCGAGTTTTCTCAGGCACTTTTGGTTTATTTATGAGCGAAGTATTCTTTCCGGTATGAAATTTTTTCCGCTGACCCATACTCCGACCGTCATGCCTAATATACAAATTAGGAATGAGAAAAGCACGACAGTTTCGAATCGGCTGGATATGAGCGCGTTCAGCACCGGTGTCTGCAGCGTGTTCGCACTCAGTCGTAAAGAGTCTGGAATGATCAAGCCGGTCGCAATGCCGAGAATTGCACCGGAACCCATCCCGGTGTATGCGCCGATGCTTGCGCCTCCGCGCGTCCCCGCTGTCTGGCTGACAATGACCCCGATTAATAGGCCCGCGAGCGCGCCCAGCATGATTCCCGCTGTGAACCCCATCAAGGTGCCGGTCAGGGATTTTGTCAGTGCGCCTGTTGCGGTTCCGAGTACCGCGCCAACGATCTCTCCAAGGATACCTCCATATAAAGCGCTTTGGCGGGTGAGATCAACTCTATTGTCTGTACTTGTTTGCTGCCATGTGCGGCTGTTTCCCTTTGAAGTGGTTAATGTCTTTTTTGCCATGGTAAGGTCTCCTTTTTTTCTCTGCTAAAGTAGGTTGGCTTGGTTGTTATTTAAGTCGCATAACTTGGAAAAAAGTTACTTTTCCAAACATAAGAATAATGTGAGTGAAAATCATGCTTATTTTATCGCTGTGGATTCTCCGAAAAATTCGTGGTTGACATGCGCCTTGAATTGCCCTATAAACGAATAAACATAGGAGCACAGCATGGACAAAATTCGGGCGTTGATTCTTTCTGGCGGGGGCGGACGCGGGGCATTCCACGCAGGCGTGTATAAATATCTGATGGAGACGCGCAAGCAAAGCGTGGATTCATCCCATGCATCCGCGTGGGATCCGCAGGTCGTGGTGGGTACATCCATTGGCGCGGTCAACGGAGCCGCGATTGCGCAGGGCATGTCTGCGGATGAACTGGTGAGCGTCTGGAAATCTCTTGAAGAAAAAGATATTCAAGGCCTGCCGCCCGGCATGCGCGGACTCGCGCGCTGGTTCGCGCGCAAAGCCTTTGGCGCGATCATGGATGCAAACCTGCCGCAGGTCCAGCCGCAGGACGCGACCTCGCCCATGCCGAAAGAATTCTGGCCGCCCCTGCCAATGGTCTCCACTTGGTGGGGCGAGAAATTTATCGGACGCTGGATCAACCTGCTGGATACGGGGCCGCTCCGCAAGACCCTGCATACCCGCTTTAAATTTGACCCTGAAAAATTATCCGAAAGTAAAAAGGCATTGCTGATCGCCGCGACCAATGTGCAGACCGGGGAGCGGATGATCTTCAGCAACCGCGCCATCCAGCGGCGGGACACGGGCGAAGCGCGGCGGGATGTATCCACCGGTATCACAGCCGACCGAATCCTGGCTTCGTGCTCGATTCCGCTCGTCTACCCGTGGACCTTCGACCCTCAGACGAACGCCTTCTATTGGGATGGCGCGCTGGTGGCGAACACGCCCATCGGAGTTGCGCTGGATGTCATGAAGGATGTCCCCATGGATGTGCCGGCCGAGATCGTGGTGGTCTTGATGACGCCCTGGTGGGGAGTTGACGACCCCGCTCCGCATACCGCCCGTAAACTCCCTGAATCCTTTGGCGACGCCATCACCTGGACTTTGGATTGGATGCTGCTTTCCTCCTTCCGCGAGAGTTTGAAATTAATTAATACATTCAATGATCTTGCAGCCCGTGAACGTGCCGAAGGAAATTTGCCTTATAAATACCGCGAGGTCAAAGTGTTGATCGCTGCGCCCGATGATTTTCTGCCCGTTGAACGCATCATTGACTACGACGGAGATGTCTCAGCGATGCTGGTGGAGAAGGGATACGCGGCGGCGAAGAATCTGTTTGAGAAGTCCTTCCCAACTTTGGAATAAAAAAAATCCTCGGAAATCTTTAAGACTTCCGAGGACTGAATATAATGGATCATCCATCCAGGAATTTCAGCATCTCGTCATGGACCAGTTTCTCCTGGATGATGAAACATAGTGGTGCCCATCGGGGATCTCAACAATATTTGCGTGAGGGAATCTGTTTTGAAATTCGGCAATGACAGACCTTAAGACAGGCTCCCTTACATTTCGAAAATATTGACCATACGAGGCGATTTGCTCCTCGGTGTAGCCGTTTTGTAATGTGGGTATTCCGAAAGCATAAAAAATAAGGGTTGGGATGTTGGCATCCACTCGTTTTGGGACATACCCTTTGATCAGATATTCAACCATCATTGTTTCAACGGATGCGGGCATTTTGTCAACGAAGACTCCCGCCTCGTTGACTTTGGTATTATGGAAAAATTCCTGCTCCCATACATCGCTCCATATTTCTGCGAAATATGGTAGGTCCCTTTTTATATCGGCAATATATTCTTCAAAAGTATGCGGGAGCTTTCTTCTTTTTTGATCTCAATCCCTTTGAGCGGACTTTGTTCTTGAATGGCTTGAAGCCCTCGTCGGTCATCCAGCGCATCGAGGTAGACTAATTTTTCAACCCGGGTTGGGTGTGTAGCGGCAAAGTGAGTGAGTTCGACTCCTGCCAGCGAATGACCGGCAAGGATGGCTTTTTTAATGTGCAATGCATCCATGAACTGACGAATATCTTCTGTGAGCGTATCCGCATCGTAGCCGGTTTCGGGAGTATCAGAATCACCTTGTCCGCGGCGGGTGAGGGCCAGGACGCGGAACTTGTTTGTAAAGCGCGGAGCGAATCCGCCAAAGATGTAAGCGGAACTTCCCATACCTGTCAGAAAGATCAAGGTCCGACCGACACCGCCCCAATCCAGATAATGCAAGCGGATTCCGTTTACATGTACAAAGTCACTTTTGGGATTTGATGGATTCATTTTATTTTCCTTTGTAAATATCCAGAAAAAAAACAAATGCGATGATTAGGGAATCAAAAACCGCAGGCTGAGTCCACGCCTGCGGTTGGAAGTGTCAAAGGGAATGAATCGAATCGTTGCTAAAATCCGACTGCGGGAGGCGCGCTCAAAACAGAATTTTTAGGTGAGTGAATGGTTGTCATATTTTTTCGTGCCTCCTTTTCTTTATTTTGGACGAGATTGCTCTTATTTTATGCGAGGGGATATTATGTGTCAAGAAATTTTAGCTGAAATTTACCAAGCCCATCATACAACAAGTCCGCTAGTCTTCCCCACCACCGCGGACAAGTTCTTCACAACCTCTTCATTCCGAAAGCGGACCACCCTCAGCCCCGTCACTCTCAAAACCTTTTCGCGCCTTGCATCTTCTTCCCGCTGCAGATCAAGGATATCTCCATCCACTTCAATGACCAATGCCGCTTTGTGACAGTAAAAATCAACGACGAATCCTGCAACGACCTGTTGCCTTCGAAAATGGACTCCCAACTTATTCGCGCGCAATTCCCTTACACAAACACCGCGCTTGAAACTTTGAACTTCTCCGCTAACGAGCGGACTTGACGAACATTCAGATCGCGCTTGCCATTCAATATTTCAGATACCACGCCTTGCGAGCCCACTTCTGGCAAATCAGATTGAGTCAATCCATGTTCATCCATCAGAAAGCGTAATACCTCCGCACCAGTGACATCTGGAATCGGATAGTGCTCTTCCTCATAAGCATGGATTAACGTCCCAAGAGTGTCCATCAAGCTATAAAGTGGATGTTTCTCATTATCCCCGATTTCATCCAATAATTCATTAAGTCGTTTTACAGCCGCGTTATATTCACGCTCGTTGCGGACGGTCAGCAGGGGAGCAACATTTTTCCAGTGAATTTGGAGTTCTTTATTTAGGAGTGTCATTTTTCCAATCTCCTCTGTCATATTCTGCATGAGTCAAAACATGACGGATATATACCTTGCCACGATTGAAGTGAATTGATGTGATCAACCTGTATTTGTTGCCGCCGATATTGAAAACGATCCAATGGTCTAGCTTATCAGCAGAAGGAAAAACCTGCCTCAACTCGGAAAAACTAATGAATTCGGTTTTTTGCACGATCTTAAACCAACGCATTAATGCTGTTTGGCTATCGGGATGTTTCTCCCAAAACTGGATCAGCGTTTTACGGGTGATGATGTGCATGAAAAGATTTTATCTCAATTTGAGATAAATAGCAACGCGTAAAATCACTTTTCAATCATCTCGCCTATCTTTCCCACCACAGCGGACAAATTCTTCATAACCTCTTCATTCCGAAAGCGGACCACCTATTCTCCCTAAATACGACGATTCAAAGTTTGAAGCGTCGTATTTAGGGAAAGTCTGGGGGGGCTGAAATGGTCTCCCAATTGCTATCCGTTTATTCGCTTCAAAAATCCGCTACCTTAATCCACCGTCAGCGTCTTAGACAAATTCCTCGGGAAATCAGGATCAAACCCGCGCAGCACACTCATGTGATACGACAACAACTGCAACGGCAGGACTCCCAACAACGCGCTGATCTGCGCATCTGACTTGGGGATGACGACCAAGTCATCGCCGTTGGCGCGCAGGCGGGCATCCTCTTCGGCGATGGTGATCGTGCGTGCGCCGCGGACTTTGACCTCGTTGATCCCACTGATGATGAGCGGCACATCGTTCGGTCCCGCCACAAAGACGATCGGGAATCCCTTGCTCACCGCGGAGAGCGGTCCGTGTTTGAACTCGGTCGAGAGCATGCCTTCGCAGTGGGCGTAGGTGATTTCTTTTAATTTCAATGCGCCTTCCAGGGCAATGGGATAAGTCGCGCCGTAGCCGAGACAGTACATATCGTTCCACTCGTTGATATCTTTTGCGATCGCTTCGATCTGCGGTCCGACCATCTCGATCGTCTGCTCCATCAATTCAGGGATGCGCAAAAGTTCGCTCGTATCTTTGCCAGCGAGTCGATACGCCAGATACAGGAACGTCACGACCTGGTTGGTAAATGTCTTCGTGGCTGGCACGCTGATTTCGTATCCGCAGCACAAGGGTAGGCAGAACGAAGTCGCCTTCGTCAACGTCGAGCCCACCACGTTCGCCAATCCAAAACAAGCCATGCCGCGCTTCTCGGCGGCTTCCAACGCATTCAGCACATCCTTGGTCTCGCCCGATTGGCTGACGAAAATCCCCACGTCTTCATATCCAACCGCAGGCGCGTATTGCGCGATGAACTGCGGCGCAAGCACGGGGATAGCGGTCAGCCCCGCCAGTTGCGCGATGTATACCGAGCCCACCGCCGCCGCGTGATAACTCGTGCCGCATCCGATCAAATACAGATGACGCGCGTTCTTCATCTTTTCGACCAACGGCTGCACATCGGGACTGCCATCCAACAAGTGGATCAACTCACGGGCGACTTGTGCCTGCTCGTGGATTTCTTTCAACATAAAATGCGGATACCCACCCTTCTGCACCGCATCCATCGACTCCGTAACTGTTTCTGGTATTCGTTGAATTATTTTTCCATCTTTGACAGAGCGCACTTCCACGCGGTCCGCCCACAACGTCACGATCTCCCCATCCTGCGGGCGGATCACTTCGCGGGTGAGCGGCAATATCGAAGGCAGGTCAGACGAAAGACAAGTGAAGCCATCTCCGATGCCGATCACCATGCCCGAACCTTTTTTGAACGCATACAACTTGTCATCATTCGCGCGCCCGATGACAAAGGCATAATCACCTTCGAGGTCGCCGTACGCGAGTCGAATCGCATCAATGAATTCATATCCGCGGCTGATATATCTCTCCACCGCATGGACACAAGTCTCGCCATCATTCTGCGAACGGACAGTCATTCCCTCCGCCATAAATTCCAAACGCAGTTCCACATTGTTGACCACGTTACCATTATGCGCGCCAACCATGTCGCCATTCGAATCCAGGTGCGGCTGTGAGTTAACTTGTGATGGCTCGCCAAACGTCGCCCATCTCAATTGCGTAATGCCGCGCTGTCCGCGCATCTCCGCGATGTTATATTTCGCCGCCACCGAATCCACCTTGCCCACATCTTTTCGCAGATCGATCTTCCCGCTATTCAACGTCGCTGCCCCCACCGAGTCATACCCGCGATAAGTTAATCTCTCCGCTGCCGCGATCAAAATAGGCCCGAGCGCTTCTTCTTTATTGGTAACGTAACCGAAAATTCCACACATGTAATATTTTCTCCTTGTTGATTACGTAGGGGCGGAGCACATGTGCCCGTTAGGGTATTGCTCCGCCCCTACAATAATTGAAAATGTTTATTTGATGGATTATATGCCATCCCCCGTCCTCGAATAGATGATGATACTCACTAAGTAAGAAGTACCTTCCGCCATACGTTCTGTGATTATCACGTAGGGGCGACCCGCCCAGACTACACATGTCTTCTCAACGATCTTGCAGGGTCGCTCTTCTATATCGGAGAAAACATGTCAGTTCGCGGCGCATCAAAACAAATAGTTGATACCTTACTTACCTGGCAGGGCATCGAAACTCATCCACATCGCTTCGGCGGCACGGAATTCCGCATCGGTAAACGCGAGATCGGTCACATCCACGGCGACTCGCTTGTGGATATTCCCTTCCCCAAAAAGATCCGTGATGAGATCGTAGCCGCAAAAGAAGCCGAACCGCATCACATTTTGCCCGAGACAGGCTGGGTCAGTTTTTACCTGCGTGAAGAAGCGGACGTGGAGCGGGCGATTGCACTGCTCAAGCGCTCTTACGAAATCGCATTGAAACAAAAGAGAAGTTAAAATAAAAATCACCCTGAAGAATGACCCTTCAGGGTGATCGTTTCATTTACATGTAAATTACGGTTTCTGCCATCTTCCGCCCCGTCCCATACCTTGCGAACGTCCGCTCATGCCTTGAGCGTTACCACCTTGATTCCCCTGGCTCATGGAGCCTGTCACAATGCTCTGGTACGCATCAGCAGAGAGATACTGTGGTTGATAGGTCTCACCTGTTTGTCTTGAGAGTGCGTTGGCGAAAGCTTTCAAGTGGTTGTAGGAACCGTTCAGCAGGCTGTTGTAAACCCACTGAATGTCGGCATTGTCGGTGAGCGGGGTGCGGGTCTGTAAGTCACGGATATCGATCTCCTCGATGGCAGTTCCGACCTTGAATGCTTCCACCAGTGAAATGGATCCCTGTGCGACGAGCTGGTCGTAAAGCGCCTGCAGGGTCGGGTCTGTGAATTTTCCAGGAGCAAGCGCGGGGTCGGTCAGAGCGTAGCGGTCGAGCAATACTTTGATCGCGTCCATGTGTTTCTGTTCGCTGGCTGCAATATTCTGAAAGGTCGGGTACGCCCAGGTCGCATAAAGAGCGTTATACACATCGCGCGCGAGCTTTTCCTCTTCACGCATGAAAAGCAGGCTGGCAGCTTCATCCGCGCTCAAGGTCGATGCGGGAATGTTGATCAGGTCAACGCCGCTTCCGTACGAAGTGGGTGCAGTCGCAGATTGTGCATATGCGTTGAATGTAGTTGCACCTGCCGCGATCCCCAAAGCCGCCAACAGAATGCCGATCGTAATCTTCTTGAAATTGTTTAACATGGGAACTCCTTATAAAAGTTATTTTTGAATTTTGTTCGCTGCTTCCTGCAACGATGTCCCCATGATAGTTTCCCCATATAAAGCCCATGTAAAGATAGCTTCAAGATTTGAAAATGATTTTTAGAGTGTGGAAATTATGATTTTCCCGCATGGACGCATGTCACATCATCATTCTGCGAACGGACTGTCATGCCTTCCGCCATGAATTCCAAACGTAGTCCCACCTTGTTCACCACGTTGCCACCATGCCACCGGTTGAATCCAAATGCGGCTGTGAATAGTCTCGTGATGGTTCGCCAAACGCAACTGCGTAATCCCGCGCTGTCCGCGCATCTCGGCGATGTTATATTTCGCCGCCACCGAATCCACCTTGCCAGTATCTTTGCGTAAATCAATCTTTCCATTGTTGATGGTCGCCGCGCCGACAGAGTCGTATCCACGATAAGTTAATCTCTCTGCCGCCGCGATCAGAATGGGACCGAATGCTTCTTCTTTATTAGTAACCTACCCGCATCGGGGTCGGCAAAATAGGAACTATATCCGCCCCAAAAAACTTTTTGCGGTTCTTTGACGATTTTCACACCTTTGGATTTCAAATCCCCAATGATCTCATTCACTTCCGCTTCGCTTCTGGCATTGTACGCCAGCGTGATTCCAGAAAATCCGCTGAACTCTGGCGAAGTCATCGCATCCTCTGCCAACTTCTCACGCGGATAAACTGCCAGCACCACGCCGCCCGCCTGATAAAATGCAATATCATCATTGGTATTACTGGATGGTTTCCATCCAAGTATCTTTGAATAAAATTCAACAGATTTTTTGAAATCCCTCACGCCCAATGTGACGATATGTAGATGCTGGTTCATGATCACTCCTGAGTGGTGTGATTATATTCCACCCTTTCCGCCGAACGAAATGATATTACTCGCTTTCTTGTCATGGATTTCTGAATATCTTCATTGCCCAATGTCCCGTCACTGCGCTCACTGTCAACAGCATCATATATGGGATGCCGTAAAAGATGGCATACAACACCACATACCCCATGCATCTACCGAGATCATTGTTACCATCTCCATTGTTCTGCCCCACGCATAAGGGTGTGGCATCCAAAACTGCGGTTACAAATAACGCGCACACCATCGCCGCGAATCCTGCCGCCATGATCCAAAACCACTTTGGGTGTAATCTAGCCGGCAGGACGAAGCCAAAAACAATTGCGCTTCCAAATAGAACCGACACCCCCGCGAGGATGGATATCCAAAAATATTCCTGACGCATCTCCTTGCTGATGACAACTAATGCAAAGAACATAGCGCCAGGCAATGCCGTGAAGAGCGATGTTGAAATACGGGTGCAAATGGACATGTCCAAACTATACAGGAATGGCGCTGTAAGACTCTGTCAGCGTTTCTCAATTCCTATCAGGCCTCACCCCGCATCCCATGGAGCGACTCCACGCCCGCGCCCGCCTCGCAGCGACTCCATAACTGGTTCTGCCAAATTGGGCAGAATCTCCGCTGTAGCGGCCAGCAGACCAAAACATCCCGCGATCATCATGTCACCAAATGGGGTGGCGAAATACGGGCGTAGGGGCGCAGCATGCTGAGCTCCTATGAACAATGAACGCCTAGGCCCTGTCACCACCACATCAAATTCGTCCTTGCCGAACTCAAATGGATTTGTCCCATACACCAATGCGCCATGTCCCATGTCGTCAAAAATATCCTGATGTTTGAGCGAACCATCCGCCAAGGCGCGGATATAGTTTTCCAGTTTTGGTAGATCAATTTCACCCGTGTGATGTTCAAAGACTCCTTCGATCCCATCACCGAGACGAAATGCCAGCGTATGAAAATTCCCGACATTGACAATGATCTTCCGTTGGCGCTTCATGACGGTCGGGTCAAAGTTCGCACCGAGGACTGCGGCTGGAGCCGTGTCCATTACAACCAACGGACAAGGTAACGCATGAGCTGAGTCCGCTACAGATTGCAGGCGGGTCATGATCTTGGGAATATCGTTTGATAAATAAGCAAAGGCTGAAAGCGAATTCTTTTCTTTAATTCTTTCATCGAGATAATCAAACCTGAATTGCCTGTCTGAAACTCCCGCGGGCGCGTTGCCGTGGTCAAAGACTGCCACCGCGATGGCAGATAAATCATCCAACGAAACACCATAATCACTGAAGGTCTTTGAGATCAACTCAAAATCAAAATCCCTCAACTCCAACCTTTCAACCTTCAAACCTGCAACTTGCAAACCTTGAACTTCATCTTCCCCAACGATCTTTATCCCCAACTTCTCAACCTTATCCAACTCATCATTCAAAGTTGTCGCGGCGGAGGGTGTCATATACACTGGAATCCCCGCGCGCGCAACTTCTTCGATCGCCCATGCTGAAGGGCCGCCGCCCATTTGATGTCCAGTCAACAGGATCGGGCGAAGCGGAAGCGCCTGCTTGAGACGGCGATGAACCATCATGGTGGGGGATGGTAGAATGAGTTTGAATCCGTTCTCGATGTCGAGATTCGGAATCGTAAAGAAAAATATCCTGCGTGCCGTGCCGATATCTACCGTTAATATTTTCATGGGTCCCCTCCCGGGGCAGGGTACTGAGTTAAATTTCAATTCCAAGCCATTGACGAATGAAATAGCCAATGACAAATGAGAACGCCGCCACGCTGAGACTCAAGCCTGCCATTTCAATAAACCGCTCGCGGAAGGATTCGCCTTTGGCAACTGAGATGTAATAGTTGAATACAGCGATGATGACGACTGCTGTGCTGAGTGAAATGGCAAGGTCAATATAGTAGTTATCAAGCAGCAGATAGGGCAGGATAAGAAGAGTGACAGTGGTGATGTAAGCAATGCCTGTATAGATCGCGGCGCGCACTGGATGCTTGCTCGTCTTTTCAGAACGGGTGGATAGATATTCACTGGCCGCCATGGAAAGCGACGCGGCGATGCCGGTGATGAGTCCTGAAAGGGCGATCAACTTTGTGTTTTGCAGGGCAAGCGTCAGCCCGGCCAGAGCGCCTGTCAATTCCACCAGGGCGTCATTGAGCCCGAGCACAACGGATCCTGCGTATTGCAGGCGTTCCTCGTCCAGCATCTCGATCAGTTTTTCTTCATGAACATTTTCTTCATGTTGATAGATCGCGGCTTCGGGAATTTCCCTGGAAACAGCAGCGTAGTTCCCCTGCGCCGCTTCCTCGCCCATTTCCATTAACTTGACGCCAAATGTGAATCCGAAGACGATGCTGACGATGTAATAGAACCAGACAAAAAACCAGCGCGGCTGTACATCCTCTTTTGTATATTCCTTCCAGCCTTTATAGTGACGCAGTTCATCTTCTGCGATCTGATCAAGTACCTTTGCATTTTCTACAGATTTGATCCGTTTCGCCAGTCGTTTGTAGATGTGGTATTCAGTGATCTCGGTCTGTTGAAACAGGATCACTTGTTTGCGAATGTCTTCGCTTAACTGCATGATGAGACTCCTTGTGTGAATTTTCTTTTGTAATTGTAAGCGATTTTGATAATCAAAAAGATGCGCCATGCGGCGCATCTTTTATGCCTTATATCTTTTGAAGTACAAAAAACCAGTATCTTCTATTATCAAGATGCGGCAGTCCATCGGGCGAGTCGGGCGTCAGACCCGCAAAATGATAGAACTGCTTGCGCAGAATGACAGGCACATATTTATCCACCAGCTGCATGCGGCGCTCGCGGTCCAGTTCCATGGCCTGTAGAACATTGTCTGTGATCTCCTCCTGTTTGATGAGTTTTAATCCCATGGCCTTTAATTGCGCGTGCCAGATCTCGACTTTTTCTTCATAGCGCAGGTCAGTGTAAAGGAAGTAGCCGTCTGGTTTGAGCACCCGTTTTACATGTTCGAAGAATTTTGTGATATTCGGATAATACAGGGAAGCCTCGACGTTCATGACCACGTCAAAGGAATTATCGGGGAAAGCCAGCGCTTCGGCGTTGCCGTGATGGAATTTAAGACCATCATGGTTGTAATGAGTACGGCAGAATTCGATGGCGCGGGTGGAAAAATCCACGCCGGTATACGATCTTGGTTTGAAGTGGCGCATGATGAAATTCGCCCCGCCGCCGCGACCGGAACTGACCTCAAGCGCGTCGCGGCCTGACCAGTCAATGGATTTGGCGACATGGTGATAGAGCTGCAGAGGATAGCGATGTATTTCGTCTTCAACCGCGAGAGGAAGCGGATCATTCCCTTTTTGATGCGATGTGTAGCCAAAGTTCATGAAGATGGCATTCCTGTCCTTATCCAGCATGGATATCAACTCATATTGCAGACGTGTCAGCCAGCTTTTGACATTCGGGAAGCGGTGAAATAACAGTTTATTTAACAAGTTATCCTCTTTTTTAGATTTGATCTGAAAGTAGAAAGTTATAACCCTGCATTCTCAGGGAAGATACCATACCACGGATTCCTTTGATGATCGGGAAATGTGATGAATTACACTTGATTTTCAAGAATGAGAAATATAATATTAAGATGCTTCAGGTATTTTGTGTTCGCTGCTTTCTTATTCCGATCAAGGCGCGTCAAAGGAGAACTCATTATGAAAAGATCAACATGGCTCCCGGCAGTTTTATTATTGATCATCGCGGTATTGGCATGCAGCGTCATGCCCGCAGTATCTGACTCAGATACTGGTATTGGAGAAACGCAGGTGGCGTTGGCTGTTCAGCAGACCAGTCTGGCTGTTCAACAGACGGCAGTCTCGTCAGGGGGGGAAGTTGCAACCCTCGCGCCTTCCCAGCCGACTTACACTCCCTACCCAACCTACACGGCGGCGCCGGCCGACACCGCTGTGGTCGTTCCACCGACCGCATTCACCCTGGATACTGCTCCATTGGATATCAAGGAGTTGATAAAAACTTCCAATATTTTGATCTATGAAGATATGGCGGGATATCCGGATCTCCTGCCGATCGTGGAGAGAACTGTCAGTTCCATGAATTTTTCCGGGGGAAAGATCATGAATACCGCCGACCGTTTGGGCGATTTTAAGTCACAGGCGAATTCTTCCACAAAATGGGATTTGATGATCGTGGCTGCTGAATCGCGCATCGCCTTCAGCGGCGAGATGTTCGAGATGATGTATGACCACATCAACAATGGCGGGGCGGTCATCATTGAGGTCTGGTATTTGGATGAGGTCGCGAACGGCAAAATAGCCCCGATCCTGAGCAAATGCGGTGTTAAATTTTTCCGTGATTGGGAGCGCAATTACCAGTATGATCCATTCAGTTATTCCATTTATTGGCTGGATAAATCCCATCCTCTGTTATCCTCTCCCAATACAGTTCTGCCGCCTTCCTACCCGTACCCGGAATGGTTTACGGATGCGGGCGATCTGCTGGAATTGGGTTCCGGCGGAGATGCTGTGCTGGTTGGCGGTGTGCATCAAGACCGCAAATCAGATTATGGCGTGCTGGCATCCTGCCTGGACGGGCGTATGGTCATCCAGACTTTTTCCTCTCACGATTACAAGTGGGATATTGTTCAACCGCTCTGGGAAAATTATATTACTTATACACTAACCCGCCATTATGAAACCACGCCATAAGCGCTGAAAATAAACGCTTGAATCAAATGACCTCCGACTGCAAGATCGGAGGTCATTGTTTTTAATCTCAATGGGAATTATTGATATTGGGTCTCGTAATTTTCAGGCAGCCAGCAGCACAGCACCAATTCTCTCGCCGCTTTCACTTCATCCATTCTGCCGAAAGGAGTGATATGCGGCGCGTCGTGCAATAGTTCAGGTTGTGTCTTGGCTTCTTCCGCGATCTTGATCAACGCCTCTGCGAAACGATCGAGCGTGTCTTTATTTTCGGTTTCGGTCGGTTCGATCATCAACGCTTCATGCACGATCAGCGGGAAGTAGTTCGTGGGCGGGTGGAAGTTATAGTCCATCAGGCGCTTTGCGATATCCAGCGCGCGGACATCACTGCCAGCGAACTGACCTTCCATCACGAATTCATGCATGCAGATGCGGTCATAAGGGATCTTGTAGGTGCTGCGCAATTTCGCCTGCAGATAATTCGCGTTAAGCACTGCGTACTGCGAGATCGCTTTCAAGCCGTCGGGTCCGTGCATGGAGATGTATGTGTACGCGCGGACAAGTCCGCCGCCGAAATGGCCGTGGAAGGCTTTCATGCGTCCGATCGTTTGCTTCGGTGTGACAAAACCATACAGCGGAGGAATATCATCATCGCCGCCTTCGACGATGCCGACCAACGGAGAGGGCAGGAAATCCAATAGCCGTTCGCTGACACCAACGGGACCAGAGCCAGGTCCGCCGCCGCCGTGCGGTACGGCGAAGGTCTTGTGCAGATTGAAGTGCATCACATCAAAACCGAGATCGCCGGGGCGGACAATGCCGAGCAGCGCGTTCAAGTTCGCGCCATCACCGTACATCAAGCCGCCGCAGTCCTTGACCATCTTTACAACCTGCTCAATGTTCTCATCGAACATGCCGAGTGTGTTGGGGTTGGTCAGCATCATGCCGACAACGGTATCGTCACAGGCGGCGGCGAGAGCCTTCAGGTCAACATTGCCGCGCGCATCCGATGGGATGGTGACCACGCTCATGCCGAGCATACCGGCGGAAGCGGGATTCGTCCCATGCGCGGCATCCGGGATGAGCATCTTGGTGCGTTTGCTGTCGCCGCGTGATTTGTGATAGGCGGCCATCATCAGCACGCCGGTGAATTCTCCGTGGGCGCCGGCGGCGGGCTGTAAGGTCACGCCTGCGAAACCGCTGATCTCTTTCAGCCACTCCTGCAATTCATACATCAAAACCAGATTGCCCTGCACGGTTTCGATCGGCTGTAATGGATGAGAGTAGAGGAAGCCCGGCAGGCGGCAGGTATCTTCGTTGATCTTCGGGTTGTATTTCATGGTGCATGAACCCAAAGGATAGAAGCCGTCATCCACGCTGTAGTTGAATTTGCTGAGCCGCATATAGTGACGCACAACATCCACTTCGGCCAGCTCGGGCAGGGGCAGCTCGGAGCGTAGCAAATGCTTGGGAGGCAGGGCAGTTTCGGGCACGTCTGAGGCGGGCATGGTCACGCCGAGTCGGCCGGGGGAGGAAAGTTCAAAGATGGTAGGTTCAACAACGGTAGCCATTATTCCATCTCCTTTAAGACTTCCACGAGGGTGTCAATTTCCTGCTTGCTGTTCATCTCAGTGAAGGCCATCAGGATATGATTTTCAAGGGAAGGATAATCGTCCCCGAGAGCATAGCCGCCGAGGATGCCGTGGTCGAGCAAATATTCATTGACCTCACTGGCAGGCTTGGGACAGCACAAAACGAATTCATGGAAGAACGGCTCGATGTAACAAAGACCGAAGCCGTCGATCTTGCTGAGTTCACT
Organism: Candidatus Villigracilis saccharophilus; assembly: GCF_016711665.1. Taxonomy (NCBI): domain Bacteria; kingdom Bacillati; phylum Chloroflexota; class Anaerolineae; order Anaerolineales; family Candidatus Villigracilaceae; genus Candidatus Villigracilis; species Candidatus Villigracilis saccharophilus. The sequence continues at coordinate 128,559 of NZ_JADJSO010000005.1, read as the reverse complement.
CGCGGCATAATGCGCTTTTTGATAGCATAGATTGGCAACCTGCTGTAAACCGGTCTTGCCAAGCGTTGACATGTAAACTGCGGCTGCGAGCGCGAGCAAGCCTTGATTGGAGCAAATGTTGGATGTGGCGCGTTCGCGTTTGATATGCTGTTCGCGCGAGGTGAGCGTCAACACATACGAACGCTGTCCGCGGTTATCAACGGTTTCACCGATCAGCCGCCCGGCCATTTTGTGAACGTAGGATTTTTTCGTGGTGAAGAATCCGAGATACGGTCCGCCATACCAAAGCGGAATGCCGAAGGGCTGTGCTTCACCGACAACTATATCCGCGCCCATTTCTGCGGGAGTCTTGAGCATGATCAGCGCGGTTGGATTCGCAACAATGCAGACGAGCGATCCTTTGGCGTGTGCATCTTCGATCAGCTTTGTGTAGTCGTGGATGCGTCCAAAGAAATCGGGATATTGGACAACGACGAGCATGGTGTTCTCATCGACGAGCGACATCATCGCTTCGGGTCCGACCTCGGGGTCGATGGATACGTCATCCCCGACTTCTTCCAGTCCCATGCCCTGCGTATACGTGCGGACCACTTCACGGTATTGCGGGTGGACTGTGGGGGACATGACGACTTTCTTGCGTTTGCCGCGGAACTGCGCGAAGGCAAGGTTGACCGCTTCGGCTGTGGCAGTCGCGCCGTCATAGTGGGACGCATTCGAGACATCCATGCCGGTCAGGTTGGTCATCAGCGACTGATATTCGAAGATGGCTTGCAGTGTGCCCTGTGAGATCTCGGGTTGATAGGGCGTGTAGGCTGTGTAGAATTCGCCGCGCCGCAGCATGTGATCCACGACAGACGGGACGTAGTGATTGTATGCGCCTGCTCCGAGGAATGAGATCAAATGCTCGCGCACGTTCTCGTTCGTGGTCGCCATGTCATTTAATAAGGCGGCGGCTTCCATTTCGGTTAGCGCCGGTGGCAGGTCAAGTTCGGGGAAGCGGTGTTTCTGCGGAATGGCGTCGAACAGATCATCGAGTGATTTAACGCCGACCGTATTGAGCATCGCATCCCGTTCGTTGGGGGAAATCGGGATATAGGTCATGTTGCCTCTTTAATTGTAGGGGCGGGGTTACCCCGCCCCTACATAAGATTTATTTAATGTGCTCTGCCTGCTGTGTCTGCTTCGTACGCGGCAGCGTCCATCATTTCACCGGTGGAGCCGCCTTCGACCTTGATCATCCAGCCTTCGCCGAATGGATCCGAGTTGAGGATTTCAGGTTTATCCGCGAGTCCTTTATTGACAGCGCTGACCTTGCCTGCTGCGGGTGAGTAGATCTCAGCGGAGGCTTTTACAGATTCAACCGATGCGATGGCTTTGCCTGCGGCCACTTCTTCGCCTTCCTCGACGAGCAATTCAACGAAAACGATGTCGGAGAGCTGGCTCTGTGCAAAGTCAGTGATGCCCATTGCGCCGCTCGAAGGGTCGAACCATTCATCAGACTTGGTGTACTTGAGGTTGGATGGAACGTTCATTGTTATATGTCTCCTGTTGTGGGTTTTGGCGAATCAAAAGAGGACGTGCAACTATAGAATTGCGCGTCCTCTGTAATGGAACCTGAGAGATTAGTCAGTCAGTCACCTTGTCTTTGGTCAGCTGCTCTCTTAGTCGCAATGACTAGCAGACCAGTAAACCAGCAGACTATTTGACCAAATAACTTTACACCGTCGGTGTCTCGGTCGATTGAGACTTTCCAGAGCCTTATGCGGATGCGGGGTCCTTTTGCCTGAGAGATTCGTCTGGTTTCGCCTGTTGCCAGATTTGCACCTTCGGCGCTCATTCTTTATCAGACCTGACAGGTTTCAAAAACCTGTCAGGTCAAAGAGAGTCTCTTCCCTGCACTCCGTTCAATTATTTTTTGATTCTACGGTTGAGAGGGTTGAGAGTCAAGGGACAAACATCCTTGATTTATGGATGGTTATTTGCCGGCAATTTTTCGGATGCGTTTTGGTTTCTCAGGGTCTTCAGTTGGTTCGGGGGCAGTCTGCTCAACGGGTTCTGGGGTGACTTCCAAAATCTCTGGCGCAGGCGTTGATTCAGGTGCCGGCGCGGGTGTGGAAACCTGCACGCCGTTGATCCGCGCAAAATATTCCTTGACGTTCACATCGTTATAAAAGATAAGCGATAGAATGCCGACCACCATGGAAAAGACATTCCCAATTAAGAAAGTAAGGATCTGAAGTATGGCGATCGACTGCGAAGGTTTTACAGGCTGCGGCTGCGAACTTAACAATTTTGCCGCGTAAATGATCTCGAAGACACCGAGAATGGTTGGCAGGATCGTGATCGGCAGGCAGACAATGCCAACCAGTGTGCCAAGCGCAGTTGCTGATGCGATAAATCCCCAAAAGAGATTAATGATACCGCTGATAAGTGTCATCACAGCGACCGCTGTGAACAAACCGGGTTTTTGATTTTGAACCGTTGTATTCATTCGTTGCTCCTTGTTTTGTATGCCAGATATAACGAATGACGGGGGATTTGGTTGCAGGGCGTGATCACGGTTGTTGAAAGGTAAGCAGCCACCCGCCAATATACTCAACCCCGTTTGAGTCTTTGCAAATGGGAGCGGAAATATTCGGGATGGATGCCCCGCCTTCAACCACTCGGACGCTGTAAATGGTATCTGCCTGCATGACGAAATCCGCGTATCCATTCCCAAGCTCGGGTTTGAATCCGGTGAAGAAGTGATCCTCCCCCTCGTCCCACGTGACGATGATCTCAATGCCGGGGATTTGTTTTCGCCGCTTGTCCGTGAGGATAAATTTCATTAAACCTGGCTGTGCTGCGGGTTCACACACCGTTTCCTGATCGATGAGCTCGAATGGTTTGCCGGGTGGCGGCATTGCGGTGAATGTTGGGCGCGGTGCAAATGTGGAGGAAGCCAGTGGTATGAGCGCGGTTTGTGCGAATGAAGTGGTTGGGGCCGGGGTGGGAGTATCTGTTGTCGAACTTTCTGCTGTTGCATCCAGTGTCACCGGCGTGGCAGTTGCCAATGGTATTTTTGTTGGGGCTGTGGTGACGGAAGCAACTGCGTTGGGGGTGTTCGCTGGACTTGAAGTCGCTATGATCGCAGTGGATGTGCTTGTGACAGGAATGCTTGCAAATCCCTGCTGCAGATCCTGCGCGAGCTGCGTGATCGGTTGAATGGCCTCAGGGGATTCTCCTGCGGCAACCATGCGCTGAGCCTGGGCGTTGAGTTCGCCGCCAGGGTTTGTGTCACCGAGCAATTCAAGCCGCGCTCGCGTGCGTCCCAGGTCATGGGTGGATGCGTATGAGGCGGCGATCACGCTGCGATATTGATCTTTGAAGTCGGCGCGCAAAATGTCCGGACTCGCGTCCACATACGTCACAGGGGAGATCATCCACGAGTACCCCAGACCAAGCCCAAGTCCGAGAAGAAGCGCGATCAGGAGGTGGATCATCTTCATGGCTCGGCTGCCTCCTGCGGTTGATAGGTCTGCATGGCAGTTAGCAATTCCTGCAAAAGATCTATTTCATTTTGCGTGAAGTTATTCTTTTTGGCGTAGTCCAAAGTGGATGTAACGATCTGTGCGGGGGATTCACTGCCCAGCATGGCAAGCCGTTTGGCGCTGGTTTCCAGGTCTTGTTCGCTCTGATGAGCCTCCGCGACCATCATGACGTAATCTGCGCGAAAATCTGCGCGCAAAATATTTGGCGTAACGTCAACATATTCGACTGGGTCAATGACCCAGCCATAGACCAGCCCAAGCGCAATGCCAGCGATCGCGGCGAGGATGATCCTGATCCAACTTGATATGCTCATGATGAGATTATAAACACAATTATTAAAAATATCCGGACAGGCGACCGGCGGCACCCGTAGACACTTCCTTACCGTTGCTATCTTTCGATCCTGGCGGGGTTCGAAAGGCTGCGCCGCGCCGGGCCTGCCCGGACGGGTGCAAGCATACCCGAAGTGAGGGGGGGTGTCAACTTTGGCTTTTATTCTCAGATGGAGTGTTTCATGTAACGCGGATGGAAATAAATATCCGTGTTTGGGTTCACCCGCTCCCAGTATGGATTTGTGAATTGTACATGACTCCGCCAAAAAAATGAAAAGACCGCCCGGGAGCGTGATATAATTTTGAACTCAGGAATAAAATTTATTTTACTGACGGAGGAGTAACATGGAAATCACGACTCAGGAATATAAGCACTGTGATTTGGTCAAAGTACAAGGCCGCGTAGACAGCGCCACTGCCCCCGATTTTTCCAAGGCGCTTGAGAAGATCAATAATGCCGGGCGTTATAAGATCGCAGTGGATATGAGCGGTCTTGAATACATGTCCAGCGCGGGCTTTCGGGCGCTGCTTGCCACACAAAGGAACTGCAAGAAATACAACCGTGGCGAATTGGTGTTGGTAAGTGTCTCCGAGCGGATTCGTGAAGCTCTCGAGCTTGCAGGTTTTACTGAATTATTCAAGTCCTTCGATAACACAATAGACGCAGTTGGCAGCTTCTAATTAAAAGTTAGAGCTTCCCGATCAGCCCAAATATAAAATGCCGCCTTTATTATCCTGGGGCGGCATTTAATTTTTTTATTTATTATGTCAAAAAAAACTTTTCCAGCCAGGTTCGAGTTCTTGGATGAGATCCGTGACCTTGTGGCGCAAATCGCACGCGAAGGCGGCTTTACCGAGAAAGTGATCTATTCTTTGCAGCTTGCCGCTGATGAAGCCGCCTCCAATATTATTGAACACGCATATGAGGGCATTTCTGATGCGTCGATCGATATCAATTGCGATATGGAAGGCGATCTCTTTGTGATCACCATGCGGGATACGGGCCTGTCCTTTGATCCTTCAAAGGTCAAGAAACCCGACTTGAAGGCAGATCTATCTGACCGCCAGATCGGGGGACTTGGGGTGTATCTCATGCGGAAACTGATGGATGAGGTTTCCTACGCATCAAATCCAAAGACAGGCAATTTGCTGACCATGACCAAGCGCAGGGGATGACCCGCATGACTGTCCAGGCACGCACCGGGAAAACCGACTCATTGGAATGGAGTCAACTCGCCAGCCTTGGGGAACAGATTCGCAGCGAGGACTCTTTTAGCGCACAGCGCGACCGCATCATTGCAATGACCAGCCGCCTTATCAAAGGCCGGGTGGATGTCTGGTTGAATGAGAATTTTTTCCGTCTGCCGGATTGGGAGGATGGAACGATCTTTCCACCCCAGCCCACATCGGATGGAATGAAGCGCGCCATCAAAGCGGGCAGGCTTTTTACCAAAAAGAACGCATCCAGCGGAGCGGTGGCTGCGATACCGCTCGAGGATCATGGCATCACGCTGGGGGCGCTCCAGATCTCCCGCGCCAAGGGGCTCGCTTTTTCGATTGAAGAGTTGACACTGCTTCAGGACCTTGGGCAGATCGTGGCGATGAGCCTGTTCTCTTCGCATCGTGCCGAGGTTGAGCAGTTCCGCCTTCGGCAGCTTAACCTGGTGCGCGAGGTCAGCACGCAGATCGCCAATGTTTTGGATGTGGATGAACTCTCTGCGCGCGTGACCAAACTGATCCAAAAAACGTTCAACTATTACTATGTTGCGATCTTTACGCTGGAGCCGGCATCCACCGCGCTCCGTTTTCGATTCAGCGCCGTGGCGGCCCGCAAAGGCAAAAAGAAAGCCTCCGTTCCACTGGAGGTGGAGATCGGAGAGGGACTGATCGGGGAAGCCGCCCTGCACGGAGAACAGATCGTGTGTGACGATGTCCGCGCGGATGCCCGCTACCGCTTCATTGACAGCCTGCCTGAGACAAAATCCGAAGTTGTCTTTCCGCTAAAAATTGAAGACCGTGTGCTGGGTATTTTGGATGTGCAAAGCAATCAACTAAAGGCTTTTCATCCAAACGATATTTTGATCCTGCACGCATTGGCGGATAATATCGCGCGCGCAGTGGATGGCGCGCACTTATACAGCCGCCTGCGCCGCCGAGCCGACCAGCTCACGCTGGTATCGGAAGTCAGCAAGAGCGTCACATCCACACTGAATCTTTCGACGATCATGCGGGAAGCCGCGAATCTGATCCATGAAAAATTCGGGTATCCGCATGTTTCATTATTTACGGTCCACCCGAATAGAAGGATCATTGCCTATGAAGCGGGCAGCGGCAAGCGCAGTAAGAAACTGGAAGGCTTTACGCTCTCCCTGGACAGCCCGAAGGGAATTATGGTCTGGACGGCGCGGCTTGGGAAAACGATCCTGGTCAACGATGTCAGCATGGATGACCGCTACGTCCCCTCATTGCTGCCCCCGAAGAATACACATTCTGAACTGTGCGTGCCCCTGCTCTTTGATGATAAAGTGGTCGGCCTGCTCGATATTCAATCAGACAAAATTAACGCGTTCACCGAAGATGACCAGATCATGTTCGAAGCGGTCGCGGACACAATGGCGGCTGCCATCCGCAACGCGGACCTGTACCGCTCGGAACAATGGCGGCGGCAGGTATCTGACAGCCTGCGCGAAGTGGCGGGTCTGGTCTCGGACAATGTCGGCGTGGATGAGGTCTTGGAAACGATCCTCTCTGAATTGGACCGCAATCTGCCGATCGATATTTCCGCGATCTGGTTATTGCAGGATGGTGATCTTTGTCTTTCTGCCGTGCATGGGACGGATGCGAGTCAGCTTGAAAGCGTCTGCATCTCGAATCCAGATGCGATCTATTCCATGGCTGACGCCTTGATGGCGGATGTCCCTGTGATCCGCCGCCCTGATGACCCGCTCTGGCCGTCGGGGCTGACGGCTGGTTATGAAAGTAATTATTCATCCATTGCCGCGCCGCTGCGTGTGAGCGACCGTCCGCTAGGCGTGCTGACCCTCGCGCACCATACCTCTGGCCGTTATGGACACGAGGCCCAAGCCATTACCACCACCTTTGCAAGTTATGCCGCGGTCGCGATAGAGAATGCGCGTTTGTATGATTCGGCGCAGGAACAGGCCTATGCGTCCGCGGCGCTGTTGCAGGTGGCGCAGGCGGTTGTCAGTTTGAACGATGTCGAGGAGATCCTCGGCACCATCACACGCATCATGCCTATTTTGGTGGGTGTGCATCGGGTCGCGTTATATCGGTTTGATGCAGAGCGCAATATCTTCAGCGCTTCCCATGAGTATGGCTTTTCTGAAGAGGAAGAAGCCGAGATGACCGAAAAGGAATTCAAGCTGGGAGAGTTCCCTTTGCTGGATGCCGCCTGTGAACAGAACCGCATGTTGATCCACCCGATCGAGCTCAAGGCTGCGCCAATGTCGTGGTTGAAGATCCAGCCAGAGGCAGAGCGGGAGGCGGATGCCCTCAATGCGGATCGGCTGCTGATGGCGGTCCCGCTTTCGATCAAGAATGGCATGTTCGGCGTCGTGCTGATCGAAGAAGCCGAGAACGGACGCCGCTTCCGCGCGCGCCGTATCGAGATCATCAACGGCATCGCCCAGCAGGCCGCGCTCGCGATCCAGAACGACCTGTTGCAGCAGGAGATGGTGGTGCGCGAACGCCTGCAGACCGAAGTGCAGCTTGCGCGCCAGATCCAGCAGACCTTCATCCCGCAGTCGCTGCCGACGCATGACTCGTGGCAGTTCGCGGCGCGCTGGCGGACTGCGCGTCAGGTGGGCGGTGATTTTTACGATGTGATCGAATTGCCGAATGGGAATTTCGGTCTGTTCATCGCGGATGTGGCAGATAAGGGCATGCCCGCCGCGTTATTCATGGCGCTCACGCGCACCCTGGTGCGGGCGGCTGTGAACGAGATGAATTCTCCCGCTGAAGTATTGCGGCGCGTGAACGACCAGCTTTTGCCAGATACCCAGCAGGGCATGTTCGTGACCGCGGTCTATGGCGTGCTGGATACTACAATTGGGACTTTTACCTACGTCAACGCGGGACATAACCCGCCGTTCTGGGTCAAGGGAAGCGGCGAGATCGCAAAACTGACCCGCACCGCGGTTGCGCTGGGCGTATTGGACCAGCCTTTCATGGAGGAACGCACGATCTCGCTTGAAGTAGGGGACAACCTGTTGCTTTACACCGACGGCCTGACCGAAGCCTTCTCGCCCGACGGAAATCTGTTCGGTGATTCGCGTTTGATGGACGCGCTGATCTCCATCCAAAAACATACCGCCGATGAAGTCCTTGTGCTGGTTGAACATCGCTTGAATGAATTTATCGAGACAGTTCCGCTTGGGGATGATCTGACGATGCTTTCGGTGAAGAGGATGTAAAGGGACGCGGGTCAGCTGAGGGCGGTACATATCCTGTAAGGAATAAATCAACGAAAATGCTCCATATACCACTCGATTGCAAGGTAAAAAGATACGCACCCTTGAAGGAATGAAACTAATCCAAAAACCCTCATTCGATTAGGCTCTTGCGTGAACAATTTTTTAACATCGCTGAGTGCCTTTTTTCCACGCCGTGCTCTAATTGATATCAACCAAAGAGCATCCCAAGAATATTTTGTGAATTGTTTTTTTTGCTAGATTCATCCAACTTTGATACAAAAGAATTGCCGTGAGGGCTAGATAAAGCCCAAGAGTAAGCAGAGTAAAAGATTCGTAACTCATAGTAAACTCCTTGATAAAGATGACTTTCAAAATTTAATAGAAAGCTAGGGCCGTGACTGTATGGTTGTTGGAGAGGCATTGTAAGGCTTGAGGACAAATCCATCATTAATATCGCCTATTATATTGCTCACATTAAAAACTTAATGCTGCGCGAAAGTCTCCAGACTGTCACCCAAAAATAAATCCCTATATCTGCAAAAATCACAATGAGTATAAGAAGCGATATTAAACCAATCCCAATCGCGGCTTTTATTTTTTGATTTCTGTTTTCATGCTTTCTTTGCATACTGTAATATATTAATCCAAAACAAATAAAGATAACTGATCCGGGAACTTGTGGCGCCGCTATCTTTAGATAGTTACAAAATTGGCAGATCCCCTCGTAACTGGCGCATGGTCGCTACACCTCCCAAATAAACCGTAGCTTTCCCCCACCGATTGGCTACACCTTTTGGTTCCTAAATATAGTGTTGGCTTTGGGTGGTCTCCTGACCAACACCGTCCCAATTTACAACCATTTTACACCCGCGCCATATCCCCATAACCTTGCGCATCTAAAATCACATCGTAACCAATCAAAAAGGAGCTTACGATGAAAAATGTATTCAAGAAAATGATCCTGGCGGTCATGACCGCCGCCCTCGTCTTTGCGGCATTCCCTGCAACCAGTGCATTTGCCCAGGGCGAAAACCCGCCGACCACAAATGGCGAGGTCAGCAATGAAAAGCTGGAGAAAGCCTGGGCGCGCCAGTTGAAGTTATACAACAACCTCGGCAAAGGCTTCGAAGATATTGACGCCCAGATCGCAAAATTCCAGAAGCGCATTGACAAGGCTGCCGAGAACGGCAAGGATGTCACTGCCCTGCAAGCCGCGCTGGATGCCTTCGAAGCCGCGCTGAAAAGTTCGAAACCAGTCTATGACAGCCTGGAAGCCATTGTCAACGCACACAACGGATTTGATGCGGATGGCAAGGTCACCGATGCCGCGCAAGCCAAGTCCACTGTGCAGGCGCTGGGCGCGAAGCTGAAGGAAGTCAAATCCTCAATGGACGGAACAGGCAAGGCGCTGCGTGAAGCGTTCAAGGCCTTCCGCGAAGCGAATAAACCACCCAAGAGCGATTCTTAATCCATGAAATTCAGCGCGGGTCTCCTGACCCGCGCTCTTAATTTTTACAACAAGCGGTAAAATGAACATGTTTCATCACGAAAAAATACCATATCACAAGAGGTAATCATGACCAGAGACATTGTTCATACAGATAAAGCGCCCAAAGCCATCGGTCCATACTCACAAGCCATCCGCACCGACTCGATGATCTATACCGCAGGTCAGACTGGCCTTGACCCAGTCAGCGGGGAACTGGTCCAAGGTGGAGTGGAAGCGCAGACCCGTCAGGTGCTCACCAATTTACAGAACGTGCTCGAAGCGGCTGGTTCTTCGCTTGGGCATGTGGTCAAGACCACGGTCTTCCTGAAAGACATGAATGATTTTTCAAAAATGAATCCCATCTATGCCGAATTCTTTGGCGAGAATCCGCCCGCCCGCAGCACGGTCGCGGTGGCGGGATTGCCCAAAGGCGGATTGGTCGAGATCGAAGCGGTGGCGTTGATCGCGTAAATTTATTATCAAACCCTAAAGATCTTAAAGACCTTTAGGGTTTAAATCCCATGTCCTCCGAACTGATCCTGCTCGTTGACGACGAACCATCCATCCTTCAACTCGCGCGCCTGTATTTTGAGCGTGATGGTTTTCGCATTCAGGAAGTCATGGACGGCGAATCCGCGTTGGAAGCGGTTGCAAAATATCATCCAGCCTTGATCGTGCTGGATGTGATGCTCCCCAAACTGGATGGTTTTGAGGTCTGCCGAAAACTGCGCGCGGGCGGAGATTCAACTCCTATCATCATGCTCACCGCGCGCGACGAAGATATAGATAAGATCCTCGGCCTCGAACTCGGGGCGGATGATTACCTGACCAAGCCGTTCAATCCGCGCGAATTGGTTGCTCGAACAAAAGCGATATTAAGAAGAAGCGACAACAAAAAACAAGCGGACACCGATCCCGTTCATCGCGGTGACTTGACGATTTTGCCCGCTGCCCGTGAAGTGCGCCTCATGGATCGGACCCTTGACCTGCGTGCCCAGGAATTTGATCTGCTTCTCACCCTGGCAGAGCAGCCCGGCCGAGTCTTTTCCCGCGAACAATTATTACAGCTCGCCTGGGGTTTTGACTTCTACGGTCAGACCCGCACCGTGGATGTCCACATTGCCCACCTCCGCAAAAAGATCGAAGGCTCAACTGTGAAGATAGAAACTGTCACTGGGGTTGGGTATAAATTGGTGTCTTGATGTCGTTGCGAGGAGCGAACGCTAGTGAGCGACGAAGCAACCTCCTAATTGATTGGAGATTGCTTCGGACGAAGAGCAAAGACGTCCTCGCAACGACATAAAATTTTCCATGTTTTCCTCATTACGTTCCCGCCTCTGGTTAAGCTATGCCCTGCTGGTCGTCACAGCGTTAAGTGTTGTGGCGATCATCTTGTTTGTGTATTTAATCCGCAATCCATTTTTGTACCGTCAAACTTTGGAACGCCTGCAGGCGGTTCAAACCGTTGTTCTGGAGCGGGATGGACAATCTCTTTCTGTTGTCGCTCAACGCGCTTCCAAAAATTTCAACGTCCGAATTGTTTTATTCTCTGCCGATCAACAGGTTCTTTTGGATACCGCTGCAAAAAAAGAACCCGCACTACAATTTCCCAATGAAAAAATATTGCCGCGCAGTACGCCCATTCTCCGTGACGAGAAAAAGTCTGCCTGGATATATTCCCTTGAAAAATTGCCGGATAATTCCTATATCATGGTTGCCGCGCCTCGTCCGCGGATTGCGTTGACGAACGTGTTCACCGATGACTTCCTGCCGTTGATCCTGCAAAGCGGTATTTTCGCATTACTGCTTTCGCTGGTGGTCGCGTTCTTTTTTGCGCGCTGGATCGCAGACCCCCTGCAGAAAGTTGTCATCGCCGCGCGCCAAATGCCGTCAGCGGCGATAAAAGCGGTGGAACCGCAGGGTCCGCACGAGGTTCAGGAATTAACGCGCGCATTCAACGGCATGATCCAACGCACGCAGGCCAGTCAAAAATCACAACGCGAATTCGTTGCCAACGTCTCGCATGAATTAAAGACACCGCTCACCTCGGTGCAGGGATTTGCCCAGGCACTTATAGATGGCACAGCCGATACCGTCGAATCGCGTCAGCAAGCCGCGCAGATCATTTACGATGAATCCGCGCGCATGCACCGTATGGTGTTAGACCTGCTCGACCTCGCGCGGCTGGATGCCGGCACAGCCGATATCACCATGTCGCCTGTGGACATCTCTGCTTTGCTGAATGCGATCGCTGAAAAATTCACGCCGCAATCGCAGCGGGCAGGTGTGGAAATAAAAGTGAAAACGGTTGCCGCGTTGCCGGCCTTCAGCGCGGATGGCGACCGTTTGGCGCAAGTCTTTACCAATCTTGTGGATAATGCACTAAAGTTCACCCCGCAGGGCGGTGTGATTACGTTAAGTGTTACTCTGGAGTCAGACAGCTTGCTGTCTGGCAGAATCATGCTGGTCTCGGTTTCAGATACTGGCGCGGGAATTTCGGCTGATGACCTGCCGCATATCTTTGACCGTTTCTATCAGGCAGACCCTGCCCGCAAAGGCGGCGAGAAACACGGCGCGGGGCTTGGGCTGGCGATCGCGCATGAGATCGTGCAGGCGCATGGTGGTAAAATAAGCGTCCGCAGCCGCCTGGGTGAGGGAACCTCTTTCGATGTCTTCCTGCCGCTGATGAAAAAATGAACATTATTATAATGAAGTGACAGTCACCCAAGCGAGGGTGGCTGTCGTTTTGTAACTCTTATGCCACCATTTGTTTCCATCATTGTCCCTTGTTATAACGAAGAGACCACCATTCGCCACCTGCTCGATGCTGTTCTCGCGCAGACCTATCCGCGCGCGCAGATGGAGTTGGTCATTTCTGACGGGCTGTCCACAGACCGCACACGCGCTGTCATTGCTGAGTTCCAAAAGGAACATGCGGATCTCGCTGTGCGTGTGGTGGATAATTCGACGCGGACAATTCCCTCGGGACTGAATCAAGCCATTCGCGAGTCCGGAGGCGAGATCATCGTGCGGCTTGATGCGCATTCCATGCCCATTCCAGAATATGTGGAACGCTCTGTATCCGCGCTTGAAGCAGGTAAAGGTGAAAATGTCGGTGGCGTGTGGGATATCCGCGCGGGCGCAGATACCTGGATCGCGGAATCGATTTCATTCGCGGCGGCGCATCCGCTGGGCGTGGGCGATGCGATGTATCGGCTCAACGCAAAAGCGGGCGCGGTGGATACCGTGCCGTTCGGCTCGTTCCGCCGCAGCTTGATCGAAAGGATCGGAGCGTTCGACGAGACGCTTTTGTCGAATGAAGATTATGAATTCAACACGCGTGTGCGCGAATCGGGCGGGACGGTCTGGCTGGATCCTGCCATTCGTTCGGTTTATTTTTCGCGAAGTACATTAAAGAAACTCGCGGTTCAATACTGGCGCTATGGCTTTTGGAAGTTGAAAATGCTCAGGCGTTATCCGCATACCCTGCGCTGGCGTCAGGCTTTGCCGCCCGTCTTTGTGTTCATTCTGTTTGTCCTTATTGTGTTATCCTTGTTCGTTGGGCTTGCGCGTTATATACTTGCCGCACAGTTATTGTTCTACTTCATTGCGCTTGGATCGGCTGGCTTAAAACTGGCAATTGAAAAAGGAAAAGGATTTATTTTGATAGGTTTGCCGCTTGCGATCATGACCATGCACATTTTCTGGGGCGCGGGTTTTTTGTGGAGCGGTATTTCTGATCTTTTTGTAAAACATGACTGATATTTATCAACCATCCCTGCGATTTCGTCCCAGCGAGCAGCGCTGGTTATTACTGCTTGGCGACCTGCTCACCTCCTTTGTGGCGGTCTTTGGCGCGATCTATGCCTGGTATCGTTATTCCCTGTATATCTATATTCAAGAACTGGTATTGAAACAGCCGGAGATCACTGCCGCGCGCGCCATGGAACGCGCCATTCGTTTCCTTGATTCGGACGGCTTGTTTTTGCAAAAGGTGCCGGGCTGGTTCTATCTGCTCCCGTTGATCTGGCTGTTGTTGATGGTCGAATCCTACGAGACGCATACCGCCGCGAGCTGGAAAAAAACCTTGCGGGCGATTGCGGTTGCGCCGATCGTGGGTCTGCTGGGATATTCCCTGCTTTTCACATTCAGCCAGGACCAATCCCTGCCGCGTATTGGAGTGGGCGCTTTCCTGATCCTCGCTTCGATATTAACCTTGGTCTGGCGCGCCGTCTATATCCGACTCTACACTTCATCAGGTCTCATGCGACGTGTGCTGATGGTGGGCGCTGGCAAGGCGGGTCATTCACTTGCGGATATTTACTCCAAACTCAATCCGCCGCCGTTTCTGCTGGTCGGTTTTGTGGATGATGATGCCCGCAAACAGGGCAAGTCATATCATGGCTTTGCGGTGTTGGGGAAAAGCGATAAATTGCTTAATATTATCGAAGACCATCATGTTTCAGATCTGGTGGTCGCGATCAACGGGGAGATTAAAGGCGAAACATTCCAGGCCATTTTGGATGCGCAGGAACAGGGTGTTGAAGTGATCCGCATGCCGATCATGTACGAAGAATTGACCCAGCGTGTGCCTGTTGAGCACCTCGAATCGGATTGGGTTATTCGTTCGTTCGTGGACCAGGTGCGTGTAAGCGGTTTGTATGAATTATTCAAGCGTTTAATGGACATCGTCGGTGGTTTGGTCGGTGTGTTGATCTTTGTGATCAGCTTTCCGATCATTGCCATTGCCATTGCGCTGGAAAGCGGTTTGCCAATCTTTTACACACAGGAAAGATTGGGGAAAGGCGGGCGTTCCTTTACGATCCTAAAGTATCGCTCCATGTTCCAGAATGCCGAAGCCGAAGGCGAGGTGAAAGCTACTGTTGAAAATGACCCGCGCATCACACGTGTTGGGAATTTTCTAAGACGCACGCGCATTGATGAGATCCCGCAATTTTTGAGTGTGCTGACCGGTGAGATCAGTCTCGTGGGTCCGCGCGCAGAACGTTCTGAACTTGTGGCAGAGTTCCAAAAAAAGATCCCCTTTTATCGCGCACGCCTGCTGGTAAAACCCGGTCTCACCGGGTGGGCGCAAATTAATTATGGTTACGTGGCGAGCGTCAGAGAGACGATCGTTAAACTTGAATATGATCTTTATTATATTAAACACCGCACGATCGGCATGGACTTTAACATTGTCCTGCGGACCATTGGCACGGTATTAAGAAGGACGGGCAGATAAATGAAATATTTGATCACAGGCGGCGCGGGCTTTATTGGCTCGCATATCGCGCGCGGCTTATTGGCCCAAGGCGCGGATGTGCGCGTACTTGATAATTTTTCCTCGGGCAAGCGTGAGAACTTACACGGCTTGGAAATTGAAGTTTTGGAAGGCGATCTGCGTGACGCTTCAACAATAGCTCAGGCTGTGCGCGGCGTTAATATCATTTTCCACGAAGCGGCCTTTGTCTCTGTGCCTGAATCCATGGAGAAGCCGCAGGAATGTTTTGATGTGAATATAACAGGCACATCAATTCTGTTTGATGCGGCGCGCAAAGCGGGCGTCCAACGCGTTGTCATCGCTTCCAGCGCGGCGGTATACGGTGACTCAACCGCCATGCCGCTGGTTGAGGATACTCCGCTTAAACAACTATCTCCCTACGCGGTTTCCAAACGAGTCGATGAAATGTATGCTGAATTATTTACAAATCAATTCGGCTTGGAAGTTGCCGCGCTGCGCTATTTCAATGTGTATGGTCCCCGCCAGCGGCCTGATTCCATGTACGCCGCCGCCGTTCCGATCTTCATCCGCCGCATGTTGGATAACAAACCCATCACCGTCTTTGGCGATGGCGGCCAGACGCGTGACCTGATCAATGTGCGCGATGTGGTGCAGGCCAACCTGCTCGCCTCCCAGCACCCCGCCGCGCCCGGTCAAATTTTCAATGTGTGTACCGGCGTGGAGACCCGCCTGCTTGATTTGCTGGATATTCTGTACGAAGTTTTCCCGGACGCCCCCAAACATGTCCATGCTGAACCGCGCGCGGGTGACATCTATCGTTCCATCGGTACTCCGAAGAAGATCATGGACACTCTTGGCTTTGATCCAAAAATTTCCCTGGCTGAAGGTTTACGGGAAGCCGTTGAAGAAATGCGCGGAGCTTGAAAGAGTAAAAAGGTAGTCAGGTACACAAGTAGACACGACCTTTGACTTTTGACCTTGGACTATTTTCAACCTTCATCCCTCATCCTTTCCAACCATGCCCTCCTCACGTCCTAAAATCCGTAATCGGTTCGTCTTAATTGGCGATATTGCCCTTATCATTATCTCGGTGTTGGGCAGTTTTGCATTGCGGCTGGACGTGAGCGAACTCCCATTTTATTTCCCGGCTGCATTGGTCATGTGCGCGGTCGGGTTGATCATCAAACTCCCCGTTTATTTTTATTTTGGCTTATATCGCCGCCTGTGGATCTACGCCAGCACAAGTGAATTACGCCTGATCACGGTTGCGGTGACGGCCGCCTCTGTCCTGACCTCAGGCGTGATGCTCCTTTTGATCAGCCTTGACCTCATCCAGCCCGGTATGCCGCGCTCTGCGCTTGGCATTGACTGGCTGCTCTCGCTCGTGTTGATCGGCGGCTCGCGCTTTGCCCTCCGAATTCTTGCCGAGCAGTCCGCTGCTCCGCGTAACGCGCTGCGCGAATCCAAGCGCATCCTCATTATTGGGGCAGGGGATGCCGGTGCGCTTGTGGCGCGTGAACTGCAGAAATCGTCACAACTCAACCTCGTCCCCATAGGTTTTCTGGATGATGATCCAGCCAAACAAAACCATCAAATTTATGGCATTTCCGTGATCGGCAAGATCAATAAGATTGCGGGGGTTTTGGACAGCAAGCAAATAGACGAGGTTATTATTGCGATTCCCTCCGCGCCCGGGAAAATTATTCGTCTGGTCAATGACGCGTGCAGACAAAAAGGGATTTCCTCGCGCACAATCCCAGGTATCTATGAATTGATCGGCGGCAAGGTCAGTGTTAACCGTTTGCGCGAAGTGGATATTACCGACCTTTTGCGCCGCGACCCAATAAAAATAGACGATCAATTGATCGGCGCGATCATCAAAGGCAGGCGTGTGCTGGTTACCGGCGCGGGCGGTTCCATTGGGCGCGAGATCTGTCGTCAGGTTGCGCGCTGGGAGCCGTCAGAATTGATCTTGCTTGGTCATGGTGAGAACAGCATTTTTGAATCACTGCTTGAGCTCACTGAAAATTTTTCAACGCTGCCCATTCGTCCCGTCATAGCAGATGTGCGCGACGCGGAACGGATTCAGGAAATGTTCAAGGTGCATCGCCCGCAGGTTGTCTTTCATGCGGCGGCGCACAAGCATGTCCCGTTGATGGAGGCGAATGTTGAAGAGGCGGTCACGAACAATGTGCTCGGTACGCGCAATGTCGTCGCAGCAGCGGACAGGCACAAGGTCGAGAGACTCGTCCTCATTTCCACAGACAAGGCTGTTCGCCCGGTCAGCATCATGGGCGCCACAAAACGTCTGGCGGAGATGATCGTGCTCGATGCCGCGCACCGCAATAAGCGCGCATATTCGGTAGTCCGGTTTGGAAATGTTCTTGGCAGTCGCGGCAGTGTTGTCCCGCTATTCAAAAATCAGATCGCGCGCGGCGGTCCCGTAACAGTGACACACCCGGACATGCATCGTTATTTTATGACCATCCCGGAAGCGGTGCATTTGGTTTTACAGGCCGCGGCCATGGGCGCGGGTGGTGAAGTGTTCATGCTCAACATGGGGCAGCAGGTTCGCATTCTTGATCTTGCTGAAGACCTCATTCGGCTTTCCGGCCTTGAGCCGCATCGTGATATTGAGATTACATTTTCAGGGATTCGTCCCGGCGAAAAATTGCGCGAAGATCTTTGGGAGGATGGCGTGCAGTTCGAGCCAACCCATCACTCCGAAATTTATCGCGCGGCAGATGAAGAGAAGGTGGACGGCACGCAGCTTGCGCCGGTCATTGATGAACTGATCGAACTCGCGCATCATTCCAAAACCGATCAATTGATTCGGCTTTTGGACGAATCAATTCCTTCGGCATCTGTCCGTATCACTGCAATACCAGACATGACTTCGTTGATCTAAATGGATATTGTCAACTTTTCCGAATGGAATAAATTCTTGGAAAATCATCCCAACGCGCATCTGCTTCAAATGGGCGAATGGGGCGAATTAAAGAAGGACTTTGGCTGGAAACCGCTGCGCTTCATTCTTAACAATAAAACTGGTGCGCAGATCCTTTTCCGCCGCCTGCCTTTGGGGTTGACTCTCGGCTATATGCCAAAGCCAGTGGATGGTGGACAGTGGGCAGTGGACGGTGAACAGTTTTGGGTGGAGGTTGATTCTATTTGCAAAAAGAATCACGCTATCTTCTTAAAGGTTGAACCTGATGTTTGGGCTGAAGAATTCCATCTTCCGCCTTCCGCCTTCCGCCTTTCTTCTCACAACATCCAACCTCCCCGCACTATTGTGATCTCAATTAAAGAAAATGAAGAGACCATCTTGGCGAAAATGAAACCAAAATGCAGATACAACATCCGCCTTGCTGAGAAAAAAGGCGTGACAGTCCGCGCATGGGATGATATTCAAGCTTTTCATGAAATGATGACTGTCACAGGCGGGCGTGATAACTTTGGCGTACATTCAAAAGAGTATTATCAACGCGCGTATGAACTATTTCACCCAAGGGGAACTTGTGAATTATTGGTTGCCGAATATGAAGGCAAACCGCTTGCTTCATTAATGGTCTTTGCAAGCGGGAAACGCGCGTGGTATGTATACGGCGCATCCAATGACCGTGAACGCAATCGTATGCCAGCATATCTCCTGCAATGGGACGCCATCCGCTGGGCAAAGGCGCGAGGCTGTGAAGAATACGATCTATGGGGTGTCCCTGACGAAAATGAAGAAACACTCGAATCTAATTTCGAATCCCGTCACGATGGCTTGTGGGGAGTCTATCGCTTCAAGCGCGGATTTGGCGGTGAGGTTAAACGCGCCGCGCAGGCATTGGATCGAGTTTATAATCCGCTGTTGTATTGGGCATATTTGCATTTTATCGGAAATAAATAATGGCAGAACATTATTGCTTTCAATGTGGCCGCCTGCTTGAAGTTCAGAGGATCGATCATCGAGATCGTGAAGTGTGTCCCGTCTGCTCGTGGGTTTATTATCCACAATTAAAAGTAGGCGCGGCGATGCTGATCGAAAGTGAAAATCGATTATTACTTTTGCGGCGGAACCATGAACCCTGGAAAGGAAGCTGGATGTTGCCCGCAGGTTATGTTGAAGCTGATGAAGATCCAAAGCATGCTGCGCTGCGGGAAGTCCGTGAGGAAACCGGGCTCATCGTAGAGTCAAGTGAATTTACTCAGGTTTATTATTTTTCCGATGATCCGCGCGGGAATGGGGTTGCTTTTGTATATAAGGCAAATCGGATTTCAGGTGAAATCCAACTCAACGATGAGTCAAGTGCCGCGCAATATTTTTTATGGCAGGAGATCCCGTTATATCTTACGAAAGGCGGGCATGATCAAATTATTTCCGAGTGGCAGTCACAGGCTCGGCAAAAAGATGCTCTTACCTAATGGCTAATCTCTGGAACGACCTGATCTCAAAACTTCCCAACCCGCACTTTCTCCAAACTTATGAATGGGGACAGGTGAAGGCGAAGTATGGCTGGATTCCCTACTACGCTGTCTGGACGGATGACGGAAAATTTCATTTTTCCCAAACTACTGATAGCTTGTCGCTGATAACTGGTCAGTGTGTTGCCGCGGCATTGATATTAAAGAAGCAGGTCCTCTCTCAAGGCTTTGCAGCGCGTTTATCCATTCTCTATGCGCCAAAAGGTCCGCTGTTGGATTGGAAAAATGAAAACCTAAGAGATCGTGTTTTGAATGACCTGCAAACGGTTGCAAAAAAACAAGGCGCGATCTTTCTGAAGATCGATCCTGATATTGTGTTGGGAAGGGGAGTCCCAAATAACGCTGACGATGTCCCTGATAACGCCGGGCAGGCCGCGAGGTCGGAATTGATGCGCAGGGGCTGGGATTATTCATCGGATCAAATCCAATTCCAAAATACCGTCCTCATTGATCTGTCTGTACCTGTGGATGAAATGCTGGCGCGCATGAAACCCAAGACTCGTTATAACATCCGCCTGGCCGAAAAGAAGGGTGTCGGTTTTCGCGTAGGCGGCGTCGGTGATCTATCCATGCTTTATAAAATGTACGCGGAGACTTCCGTGCGTGATGGTTTCGTGATCCGCGACGAAAATTACTACATGACCGTTTGGCAATTATTCATGCAATCCACGATCCATGGTCAACCGTCCACTCTCCCCTTAATTGCAGAAGTAAACAACGAACCTGTCGCTGCCATCTTCCTGTTCATGTTTGCCGGCCGCGCTTATTATGTGTATGGCATGTCGCGCAATATTCATCGTGAAAAGATGCCGGCTTATCTTTTGCAATGGGAAGCCATGAAAATTGCGGGTGCAAATGGTTGCGCCGCCTATGATCTATGGGGCGCGCCGGATGTATTCGATGAAAGCGATTCAATGTGGGGCGTTTACCGTTTCAAGGAGGGGTTGGGCGGGGAAGTGGTGCGGACGCTTGGCGCTTATGATTTTGCCCCAAACAAACTTTGGTATAAATTGTACGCCGAGATCATGCCGCGCGTGCTGGATGTGATGCGTTCCCGGGGAAAAGAGAAAACGAAGCAGGGTTTAGGGTAAAATTCGGGGGTGAGTTGGGTATAGGATGTGGCAGCGTAATGAATCTCCAATATTCATTGAAAAGCAGCGTGATTTTTACATAGATGGATGATGTATTTTAACAATAAGATCAATCTCTTGCTTGAAGTTTAGCCAGACATTATTAGTATTGGATCTGAAAAATGATAAAACATTCAACTTCTTTAAAGTTTATCCTTCTGATCACCATTGGACTCTTTATTTCTGAAGTAGCTTCCATGGGGATTATTGCTTTTATTCCAAATATTTCATATCTCATCCTTTCGATCATTGACGCAACCTTGTTGATTACGTTTGCCACGCCCCTGCTCTATTATTTTTCCCTGCGGCCCACCTTGACCGTAATTTCTGAACGTGAAGCCGAGATCGTTCAGCGCCGGGAAGTGGAGAGACAACTGCGCATTCAGACCACGGCAGTTGAAACAGCAGCCAATGGGATCATTATCACGAACAAGGATGGAAATATCCTTTGGGCGAATCAGGCTTTCGCGCAAATGAGCGGATATTCTGTTGAAGAAGCTTTGGGTAAATCACCGAATATCCTGAATTCCGGAAAACATGATTCTGATTTTTATAAGAAATTATGGGAGACCCTGCTTGCGGGTAATATCTGGCATGGAGAGATGGTCAACAGGCGTAAAGATGGCCAGCTCTATGTCGGTGAACAAACCATTACGCCGGTCTTTAATTCTTCGGGTGAAATTGAAAACTTTATTGCCATTCAACAGGACGTGACGGAACGCAGGCAGGCGGAAACCGCTTTGCGGGCAAGTGAGAAAAAATTCCGTACCCTGCTTGATTGGACATATGATTGGGAAATATGGACCAACCTGCAGGACCAGGTGATGTATAACTCTCCCTCCTGCGAGCGGATCACAGGATATCATCCCGATGAATTTATTGCGGACTCGGGACTGCTTTTAAAGATCGTTCACCCCGAGGACCGGGATCTTTTCGAGGCGCATGTCCAAAAGACCCATGATGATCTATCAGACTCGATCACAATTGAATACCGTATCCTGACCCGCGATGGAAATGAACGCTGGATCGATCATACCTGCCGCCCTATTTTTGGAGTTGATAATCAATACTTGGGCCGCCGTGTGAGCAATCGTGACATTACTGAACGGAAGCGCATTGAACAGGATATCGCTGAACGAAATGCCAAGGAGAAGGTGCTGGTTGAAACGATCCATTCCATGCAAATAGATATTGCACGCGACTTACATGATTCGATCGGACAGAATATTGGTTTTTTGCGAATGACCCTTGACCGTTTATCGGATGCTGAATCCCGTAAGCATGCGGATCTGCAGATGGAAATCCAGAATATGGGCAAAGTGGCCGATGAGACCTATGATCTGATACGGGGCATGCTGGCAATGCTTCAGTCTGGAAATTCGGTCGATCCATTGAGTTTTTTCATCAGATATGCCGGGCATGTTGCGGAACGGTCCTCTTTTGAGATGAGTGTGTTAAGTCATGGGAATTCCAGACAGTTGGCTTCCTATCAAATGCGCCAGTTATTCTATGTGTTTCGCGAGGCATTGAGCAATATTGAAAAATATGCAAAGCCTTGCCGGGCTTCTGTTGAATTTACCTGGACAGACATTGACCTGTCCTTGGCAATATCAGACAATGGTCAGGGTTTTGATATAAACAGTGTTCAATCCGGTGACCATTATGGATTAAAATTCATGCGTGATCGAATTGAGCGTTTGAACGGGACGTTTTCCCTGGATACCCAGATCGGTTCCGGCACGAACATTAAGATCTCCATCCCTTATGAAAAATAAGGCTTACGATTTTTTCTTTTTTGTTACAGGGTTAAACCATGAAAATACTTATCGTTGATGACCATGTTCTTTTTCGTGAAGGTCTGGCCGCCATCATTCGACCGCAATCTGATATTGAGATCGTCGGGATGGCAGGCACGGTTCGGGAGGCTGTTGACATGGCCCGCTCCGCCAAACCGGATATTATCCTGATGGATTTTAATCTGCCGGATGGCAGCGGTGTGGATGCCACCCGTAGAATCCTTGAAGAACAGCCGACTTGCAAGGTTGTATTTTTGACGATGTCTGAGCAGGATGAAGATCTATTTGCTGCCATCCGTGTCGGCGCGAAAGGATATATGTTGAAGAACATGCATCCCCCGGAATTGGTGGCCGCTTTACGATCCGTGCAACAGGGAGAAAGTGCCTTATCCCGGGCGATGACGCTGCGCCTGATGGATGAATTAAGCCGCACTAAAAAAAGCATTGGGCGCCCGGCCGAGAATACCCTTACGCTTCGAGAGTTGGATGTGTTGCGCGCGATCGCTTCCGGGATGTCAAATCAGGAAATCGGGAGTCACCTCTTCATTTCCGAAAATACGGTCAAATTTCACGTGCATTCCCTGCTCGCCAAATTGAATCTGTCAGATAGAAAAGAAGCGGCAAGTTTTGCCAAGGAACACGGCCTTGTAAATAGGGAGTAGGATGATGTGTGCTTTATTTGAGGCAAGCGCTAAAATTGACGGCTTGTGCTCATAAGAATATTGAACTGAATATCTCTCACAAGAACAGCGACTGGATAACCCGGTCGCTGTTCTTTTATTAACAGGGAAATTTGATTAAAACGATTTGCTAATGTTTTTTGAAGCCGGGGTGAGTGGAATCGTCCGACCAAAGTCAGAAACCTTTAGACTAACGTCTTACATAAATAGGTGACCTTTGCCCGTTTGGACGGCATCAGTATTTTAGTATGATCCAGTTGAGAGATGTAAATTTATCACTGGTCAATGGTGAAAAGAAAAAACTCAAAAAAACTCGTTCGCAAAATACAGCTATTTGAAACAGCTTAATCATGTCCCAAAAATACTGGAGTTTATTCTTATGTTCCCCTCCCATGTAACAACAGTACATCGGATCTTTATTTTAGGGGCATCACTATTCGAAGAAGGGATTGCGAACTTGCTTAAGATTGGAACTGATCTGCAGGTTTCTGGCGCGAAATATATAAATGACAATGTGTTTCTGGAAGATATAACGCAAAACCAACCTGATGTGATTCTCTTAAATGAGGCCGGCCCTTTGAACCCTGCGCGCATATTTGATATGCTTTTTTCGATACCACCGCTGCCTGGGCGGCGTGTAATTATTGTGCGGCTTACCAATAATACGATCGATGTGTATGACTTTCCATACAAGGGTAACCTGAGAAGGTTGCATAAGCGGCGGCAATTCATCGTCACAAATAGGGATGATTTGCTGATTCACTGCGTGAGGGCTGGAATTTAATTGAAGCAGGGGGATTAATCCCTTCCAAAAAAAGCCTTCCGACCAAGGTCGGAAAGCTATAGACCAAAGTTGGGTATTAATGAATACCAATGCCCGTTATGGGGAGATGCATTCTCAATTAATATAATCTTTGAGATTCCGACCCTTGTTGAATTGAGGCCAAACCATGACAAAAAGTTATGAATTAAATTTGAATACGGCGGGCGAGTTTACGCCCAGCCTGACGATCAGCTTTTCCAAAATAATTGCCCTTGTCATCGCAATTTCATATGGCGGTGGATTGTGGGTCAATGTCCAGCACGAACTGGAGGGTGTGCGCGAATCCCATCAGCTGGCGCCCATTCTGCATTGGCTGCGTGACTCAACGTTGGCCTTGATCTTTATTTTTTTCGGCGTTCTGATGGCTGTGGCTTTTTCACGATGGTTGATTCAGCGTACAAACGGACGATTGACTCGTCGCGCTCGATTGACCTTGATTATTGTTTGTGTGGGGGTGTTTAGCGGTGCGGCTTTTGCATTAGGCATCCCGGTCCATGCTTACATTTTTGGAGCTCATCTTGAAGAAGGCGCTGCGCTGGTCGCTGATATGTTGAAGGATGGTTCCTTGGCCGCGCTGGTCAATACCGGGATCGCTGCGTTGCTGGTCTTTGTAATGAATGGAATTGAATAAGTAAAGGGTGTGCTGATTTGGTTGTTTCTATTTTTTTTTTTTTCATAAAAGGACTTCACAATGAATATAAGTAAAACAGTTTTTGCAAGCGATAAAACCCATCTGCCTGCTCAAAAAGATGGCCCGGTTCGCAAATTCCAGCCGTTGGGCTTATTGATAGGTTCGATTATTGTCCTGGCCGGATTGGGAGTTGTGTTGGGTTACCAATCCTTGACCACTGAGACTTCAGCCTTTAGTGAGATTTATTCCATCAATCAGCCCGCGTCTACCAGCTTTGGAACGATCATCGTTTCGGCGGCAGACGACCTGATCGGTCTGACCTCCGAAGATCTGGCTGGCGTGACCCATGGTATCCAAAACCTGGTAATGGCTGATAGTGTCCAGATCCAGCTCACCGTGGCGTTGATCAATCGGAGTACCGCTCCAGTGACCATCGCACCAGATGACCAGTTTCGTTTAGTTTCTCCCCAAAGCAAGGATGCGATCCTGCTCTCCGGCGCAACCATTCGTAGCGGTGAATTGAGGCCGCGCTCGAATATTCATGTCACTTTGAGTTTTGTTGTGCCGCGCGATGGCGCAAGCTACACCCTGCAATATCTGGACCCTAAAAGCGAGCAGATCGTACAGATAGATCTGGGCGGCGTGGACGTTGTATCTGAAGAAGAAATGAAAGACGTACATTGATCGATCGGGTTAAATTATTTTTTTTGATGACTTGTTGGAGAAAATATGAAAATTAATTCTACTTCCAAAAAATTTCTACTCGCTTTTTTGATCGCCTACGGTGGCGTTTTGTGGCTTAACGTATGGCATCGGATCGGGCACAGCTATGGAATGATGGGCTCTGAACCCATGCTGTCATGGCTGCGTGACTCCGTTATTGTCCTGCTTCCAGTCTTGTTGGCGGTCTTGATCGGCACTGCCGCCGCGCAATGGTTGGGCAGGTTGTCCAACGGCAGGATGCCGCCGCTGGCACAAACCTCGCTCTCGGTTGTGTTTGTGGGCGTTTTGTCCGCACTGGCTATGGTTATGATCG
Source organism: Candidatus Villigracilis saccharophilus (assembly GCF_016711665.1). Lineage (NCBI taxonomy): Bacteria > Bacillati > Chloroflexota > Anaerolineae > Anaerolineales > Candidatus Villigracilaceae > Candidatus Villigracilis > Candidatus Villigracilis saccharophilus. Next base: position 102,966 of record NZ_JADJSO010000005.1, on the reverse strand, counting down.
AAAGCAATCCCAGCCTGCGGACCGGCCTTGGAAATGATTTCGCGCTTGAGGTCAGCATTTGCCGAACCATTAACTCCACCAGCTTTCAAATAGTGGATTCATTGTTCCGCAATTTTTCAGATTTTCAAGTTGCCCGTTTTTATGTAATGCTGAAAGATGGCGTCAGCCTGTTTGCCGCCGCTATGGGGATCACGGTTTTGATGATCCTCACTTCGAGCGAGATCGAAAAAATATTTGAGACCAATCTGGAAGTGAAAACTATCAAGGTGCCGGCTTCCGCTTCCATAAAAAATGCCAGAATTCTTCCTTCCGCTGTTGTTATATTTTCCATCATCATTGTTTTTGGCGGAAATTTATGGTTAACCATATTCAATGCCGCAAGCGGTGCCGGCTGGCTGCAGTCTGCGGGTATGAACCTGCCTCTGGTCATTTTGGCTGTTGTTATCGCGCTGCGTACTTCCCGGCTGTTGCTTGATCATTATGACGAAACTGCTTCCAAATTATTGGGAAGCGCGCTTGTTATCTCATTGGTGGCTTTGATCGGCAGTGTTGCTTTAGGCCTGAGCGACACGATCTTAAATATCTGGTCGGGTACGCATCATCAGATCGGCGGCAGGGAATTATCCCAGCTCGGTCATTGGGGATACCAATCGTTGCTTTCATTGCCCATAAATCTTGCGCTTGCTGCATTCGTTTATTTTCTTTTAAAAGGCAGCCTGTGGACAGTTCAGCCCATGCAGCCTCTGCCATGGCAGGTTCCATACGCAAAGTTGGGGCGTCAATTCACCTCTCTCAGCCTTGCTGTTATTATGATCCCGTCACTTCTCGGGTTGGCAAATGGCGCTTCGGTTTTCGCTGCCGGTCCAGGCACCTGTCCCGGGAGTGCTCCAGTAAAAACCTTCGATGTCTCGGCAATTGATGTCACCATGTGGCTTGATCGTTTTGGAGTTCACGATCCGAACGCGCACATGTATGTGCTCGACAGCGTCATCCCTGCGGTGCGTGCCCAGGAAGCTTTGGGACCAAATGGACTTTCGATCGGCTTGCGTGATGACCCGATTCAGCCGCTGGCGATCCGCGCCAATATGGGTGATTGTGTGGTCATTAATTTCACCAATAATGCCAGCGCCGCGGTCGGTTCTGCAACCACGACCAATATATATGGCATGCACATTGATGGTCTGGCTTTTCAGACTGACTCTTCAGGCGATGCCATCGGCAACAACCCTTCGTCGGCTGTTGCAAATGGCGGAACCATCACCTATACCTATTGGATTCCCAATGACCCCACCCTCGAGGGAGCGCACTATATTCATCCAGGACCCGGCAATCGCCAGGCTGTAGCGCACGGATTATTCGGCACATTAAATGTAGAACCGCCCGGTTCCATCTATCTCAACCCGACCACCGGGCAGCCTCAGCTATCCGGTTGGGAAGCGGACATTATTCCGGGGAACGGCAGGGCAGCCTTCCGTGAGAATGTTCAGGTCTATCACGAGATCGGCAATGAAAATGAAACCAACGTCCCGGTCGATATTACTGGCGCGACGCTGCCGGTCATTGATCCTCTTACACATGCCTACCGTCCTGGTTCCCGCGCCATCAACTATCGCTCCGAACCTTTCATGGATCGTCTTGAGTATGCTCCCGAACAAAAATCTGTCGTGTATGGTTCCTATACTTTTGGCGATACGACCAACGTCATCCCGCGTGGATATTTGGGCGACCCGACCAAGATCCGCCTGGTACATGGCGGCAGCGAAGTATTCCATGTGTTCCATCTGCATGGCGGCAGTGTCCGCTGGCGTTTCAATCCTCTGGCAGACCCTGCTTATGATTATGGTCATACAGGCATCAATAAGTGGCCGGTTGATATCGAATCTCAATCGGCGCGGCTTGATTCGCAATCCATGGGACCCGGCGAAGCGTTCAATCTGGAGATCGAAAACGGCGCGGGCGGCGGACAATTAGGCGCAGGCGAATTCCTCTTCCACTGCCATATTGCCCATCACTATTTTGGCGGGATGTGGGGCTACTGGCGCGTGTTCGATACCCTGCAGCCTGACCTTATGCCATTACCTGACCGAACTCCGATGCCTGTGGCTGTTGATTCTTCAGGCCTGATCGGCAGGACCATTAACGGTCAAACGATCAATGCTCAAAATCTCGATGCCTGGATCCGCCCGCAGCTCCCGACACAGGGTGTGACCAAGGATATTAATGTTCTTACGGGAGATACGGCCGATCATGACGCCTCCGTCTGGGATTGGACGGTTGATCCCGGGACCGGGCTGTATCTTGGCGAACCGGATAGTTTATATACCATTCCAAGCGGACCACTGCTGGGTGACCCCTGGCCGGATTATGCCAATGTCGTGCCCGGCCGTCCCTCTGCCTTGATCGTTGATCAGCAGATATCCATGAATGGAGTTGACTTTAATAGCGGCGGTTATATTGGCAACAGGCCAAAGATCCTGTTCAATCCGGAAACGGGACGTCCCGCCTTCCCGCTCCTGCGTCCGCACATTGGCAAACGCCCGCCTTTCTCTCCGAACGGTCACTCTGGAGCGCCATATCTTGGTGAGTCCGGGAATGCAGCTCCCGTACCTGTCATCCCGTTTGGCTCGACCAGTACAGAACCCATTGATCCGTGGGCGAATCGCTCTGATGCGATCTGTCCGGTCGGCGCGGCGTTGCAAACCTTTAACATTGTCGGAATAGGAGTGCCGATCCAGATCACCAAGGCCGGCCAAACTGACTTGGGCGGGGCTCTCTTTGCTCTGGCTGAAGATAAAGATAACATGTATGCGGATATGGACCTGCGTGAATTGCTTGCCATTCGCGGGAATATCGGCGACTGTCTTGCGGTAACCTATGTAAGCGAGCTCACCGATGGCGGCAATGAAGTTCCGTTCTCCAAATCCAACATTCATATCCATCATGTCCAGTTTGACACGCAAGGGTCTGATGGTGTGATCTCGGGTTTTTCGTTTGAGCAGTCCGTCCGCCCGTATAAGATTGTTGACCCCCAGTTGACCGCTGCGGTAAATCCTGGTGATACTGTTTTGGCGCTAACCAATGTGACCAAGTTCCAGCCCGGTGTTTGGATCGGTATAGGTCTGGGCACGGATGGGATTGAGATCCGTCAGATCACTTCGATCAATACGCTGGCCTCAACCGTGACAATTAGTCAGCCGGTTAATAATTCTCATTCCATTAATGAATGGGCTGGCACAGAGTTCGTTCAATATCGCTGGTTTCCGGATGTCGAACTCGATAATGTATTCTTCCACGACCATGTCAACGGTGTTCATGGCTGGAGTCACGGCATGGTTGGACAGTTGGTGATCGAGCCTGAAGGCTCCACGTACCATGATCCAGTCACTGGTGAGCAGATCAAATCTGGCGCGATCGCGGATATTCATACAAATAATCCTTTGATCCCGGGCGTGATTGACGGCAGTTTCCGTGAGTTCGTGCTGTGGACGATCAACGATCACACACCTGTTGAGGCAACTCTTAACCTGCGCGCCGAGCCCTGGGCGGATCGCAGTCTCGACCCAGCCTTAAGGTTTAGTTCCAATAGTCCGCAGGGAGATCCGTTCACGCCGATATTCCGCGCCTACGCCGGCGACCCGGTTGTGATCCGAAATATCAATGTTGGGCAGGGCACCAATGTCTTGCGAATTGAAGGACATCGTACCTTCTGGGAGCCGCGCTTTACCAATGCCCTGGGTATCTCTTCCAGCCCGATCGATGCAATCCATTCGACTGTGTCTGAAAAATACACATTGGTTCTGGAAGGCGGCGCAGGCGGACCGAATCATATTCCCGGCGATTACATCTATCATGACGGGGAGAACCGCCGCTTTCAGAGCGGAGCATGGGGCATTCTCCGCGTGCTACCCAGCGCGGTGGGGAACCTCCAGCCATTACCAGGTCTTGGCAGTATTCCCGCTCCAAAAGCGATCTGCCCCATTGGTGCGCCGGTCCATAACTTTAATATCAGCGCGGTTGATTTGCCCAGCACGGCGGCTGGCGGCGGTGACAAGGGTCGCTTGGCTGCCTTTGTCCCAACAACCGACGTCGCTGCTGTGTTGAACAAGACCAAGTTCCCTGAACCTCTGGTCCTGCATGTGGCTGCCGGGGAGTGCGTGAACGTAACCCTTACCAATCAACGCGCCACAGCCAGGGCATCATTCCACCTTGGCGGCTTACTGCGGGATATGAATTCCAGCGGTATTAACATTGGCTTTAACTCCGATCAAACCATTGCCCCGGGACAAACCCGCACCTACACTTATTATGCCGATACGCATAAACTTGAAAGTGTCATGATCTCTGATTTTGGCGGCGATAATTCCGGTTTTGACGGCCTGTATGGCGCCATGGTTGTCGCTCCGGCCGGCGCCACCTTTAAGAATTCCAACGGCTTCCTGACGGATAAGGGCGCGCTAGTTGACGTCTTCGTGCCCGGTCAGCCTCCCTACCGCGACTTTACCCTCATCCTGGCAGATCAGGACCCGGTCATTGGCCAGAATGAGATGCCTTATCCGGAAGATGTGAGCGGACCTGCGCTGATCAACTATCGTCAGGTCCTGGGCCGTGTTGATAACGCGGATATGTTCAGCTCGTTAGTGAATGGAGACCCAACCACCCCCATCTTGAAGGCTTATGCCGGCGACCCGGTCAAGGTGCATGTTCTTGGCGCGCCAGGCAGTGAGCAGTTGCATGTCTTCAACTTGGGCGGTATGTCCTGGCCCGGCGATATGTACATCTACAACTCGAGTCAGTGGCAGAGTCGCGCGGTCGGTCCATGGGAAAAGATCGATATTAAAGTGTCCGGTGGCGCCGGCGGCGTATCGCAAGCGCCGGGTGACTACTTCTACGGCGATATTCGCCGCCCATTTACCCAGGCCGGCATGTGGGGCATCTTCAGGGTATTGCCCAACACATGTTCCACGGGCGGGGTGGCGGGAACGAGGTGTCTTATTCAGACTCCGCCCCCGAGCGTGACCAGCATCAGCCCGTCCACTGGACCGGTTGCCGGCGGTACAGCGGTCACCATCAATGGATTCAATTTCAGCACGACTGGCACGGTCATTAAGTTTGGTGCGAATGCCGCGACGAATGTTTCCTGCAGCAGCACTACAAGATGTGTCGCCACCAGCCCGGCTGGAACGGGTATGGTTGATGTGACTGTGAATGTTTATGGGCAGGTCAGCGCTGTCAATAGCAATGATAGATTCACTTATGTGTCCCCTGCACCTTCAGTGACCGGAATTACCCCCAACTCCGGCTCCACAAATGGCGGCACAGTCGTTGCGATCTCCGGTACAAATTTTGATATAACACCCGGGGCAACCACGATTACATTCGGCGGCGATGCCGCTACAAATGTATCTTGCAGCAGCCTCACACTTTGTTCCGCCGAAACTCCACCCGCTTCTGTCGGTATTGTGGATGTGATCGTAACTGTCGCTGGTCAATCCAGCACTGCGAGTGCGGCTGATAAGTTCACTTATCTGGACACAACACCGCCAACTGTAGTCTCGAGTACCCGCCTTAACGCTGACCCAACAGCGCTTGGCTCGGTCAGCTTTATTGTCACCTTCTCTGAAGTGGTGAATGGTGTTGATGAATTGGACTTCAACTTGGATCCCACCGTAATCGGCGCCTCGGTCACCAGCGTAACCGGAAGCGGTACCACCCGCACTGTTACTGTGGATACCGGCACAGGCAGCGGTACACTGCGTTTGGACGTAACGGATGATGATAGCATTCTTGACTCGGGTGGTAATCCGTTGGGTGGGACAAATGTCGGTAACGGTAACTATACAACTGGTGAGAGTTACACAGTTGACAAGCGGCCATCTGCATTCGTAAAGTCGGCGCCGGCAACCTTGTCGAGCGGGCTTGCGACCAACCAGGTCATCAGCTGGGGAGCCAGCGTCGGGGCAGTCTCCTATCAATACTGTATTGACACTGTCAATAACTCGACCTGTGAAACGAGTTGGGTCAACACGGACAACCCGAAGTGCCACCTTGGCCCGGGCTTGCCGTCGGTCAAACCTACTATTGGCAGGTACAGGCAGTGAACACATTCGGAGCGACGGATGCCAATGGCGGTGTCTGGTGGTCTTATTCGACCCGCTCTGGCGCTTTTACCAAATCGGCTCCTGCGAATGCCGCGACAGGCGTATCGCTGACCCCGACCTTGACCTGGAGCGCCAGCACTGGAGCGACATCGTACCAGTACTGCGTAGATAGCACGAATAACAACACCTGTGACAGCGGCACGTGGACCAGCACAGGAACGGTAAGGAACGCGGCGTTGAGCGGCTTGTCTGGAAACACCACCTATTATTGGCAGGTGCGGGCAGTGTACGCGGGCGGGTTCAATTATGCAAATGCTGTAAATTCCTGGTATAGGTTCACAACAGTGACTAGCGTGCCAGTTGTGCCTGCTGCGTTCAACAAGTCAGGTCCAACGAATGCGACAACAGGGCGTGCTGTAAATCAGGCGCTAACGTGGGCAGCGAGCAACGGAGCGGTATCGTACCAGTACTGTGTTGATACAGTGAACAATACGACCTGTGATACGTCCTGGGTCAACGTGGGGACCAACCTGACGGCTGTGCCAGCTGGGATCGTGAATGGACAGACCTACTATTGGCAGGTACAGGCAGTCAATGGAGTGGGAACAACGGATGCGAATGGCGGCACGTGGTGGTCGTATTCAACCGTACCGGGTAACTTCACGAGGGTGTCGCCTGCGAACGGGTCAACGGGAATAGCGAAGACGCGGATGCTGACATGGAGCACGAGTAGTGGAGCGACTTCATACGAGTACTGCATAGACACGAGCAACAACAATGCCTGTGATGGTGGCTGGGTGAGCACTGGATTGGTACGGAATGTGACGCTGAGTTTGAGCGGATCGACGACGTACTACTGGCATGTGCGCGCGGTATATGCATTGGGGAATACCTATGCAAATAATTCTGCCACAGGGTATTGGTCGTTCACGACGGTTCCATAGGATAGAAGTAGAGGGATCCCCGCATCTTTTGGGGAGTTAGTGAGAGGTCTGTCAGAATCAACCCTGACAGACCTCTTATTTTTTAGTAAGACTTCATGAGCACAGAGACGTAATGAATAAATTCTGATCAAGAATGTTAGGGCTTGACCAGGCCTTCCGACCAAGGTCTGATAACTAAAAGACCAAAGTTGGGCGGGGAGTTACTCCCTTTGCCCGTATTGCGTATGGGGGTTTGCAGATAACATATCTCAAACAAGACATGAATTGTCCAAAATAAGGCCTGTCGGTTTATGTTGTTATTAATTTTTTAAATATAAGGTCAATTCAATTTCAGAAAAAGGAGTCTGCCCATAAAAAAATAATGAATTCCTTAATTATTTCAATCTACCCAAACTGTCTTTCAGATAAAAAAGGATAAAAAATGAAAACAAGAATCTTTAATCGCATATTCCGTGTCTCGTACGGAAAGATCAAAACAGGATTACGCACATCCATGTTCGTCATGGTGATGTTGTCCATCCTCATGTCCAGCGTCGGTGTGGGCACTGCCCAGGTTTCCGCCGCCAATGTAGTCGGGCAGGGTTTCACGATCACACCCTCAGACCTGGCTTTCATTCTTAAACAGATCAAGATCGCTGAACGGCACTCCCGTGTGCTGGCAGGCATCGAGCCGGGTGTGCCCGCGAATCCGAATCCTTCAACGGATCCAGTCTACTGCCAATCCATGATCGGTTTAGGCGAGGATCAGATCGCGAGTCCTCTGCTCGCTTTTGGCCTCCGCACAGTGGATGGTATGTGTAATAACCTCCAGCCCGGTCAGGCTGCCTTTGGCGCGGCTGATCAGACCTTCCCGCGCCTGGCTACTCCTGAATTCGGAGCGGCGGAGGATTCCAATGTCCCCGGTATTGGACCAGTCGGTCCTCCCGGACAGACCTCATACGCGCAAACATCCGGTTCGGTTGTCGATTCCGAGCCCCGCATGGTCAGCAACCTGATCGTGGATCAGACTTCCGCTAATCCGGCTGCTGTTTCGGCAGCGGGTTTCCCTGTTAGATCCCAGGGCAATGAGGGTGTCGTTCCTTGTACAATTCAACCGTCGGAACCAGGCGGACCCTCTCCTCTTGGTTGTGTGCCGCAATATGAAACCTTGTTTATCCCGAACGTGACCACGGACGTTGGCCTCTCCCCCCCATTCAATGGTCTGTTCACGATCTTTGGTCAGTTCTTTGATCACGGTTTGGACAAGATCACCAATGGTGGTAATGGCGTTGTATTCATCCCGCTTAAGTCGGATGACCCCCTGGTTGCCGGCGATGACCATATTTTTGGCAATGCGGATGACCTGCCGGCGAACCTGCGTTTCATGGTTTTGACGCGCGGCTCCATTGTGACTGGCGAGGATGGTTTCCGTAATTCCCCCAACACCGATACGCCCTTTATTGACCAGAGTCAGACCTATACATCTCACTCTTCACATCAGATCCTTCTGCGCGAATATATTAATAACACTGCGGGCAATCCTGTTTCAACAGGCAAGTTCCTCAGTTCGGCGGATGGCGGTCTGGCCAATTGGGCCATGATCAAGAATCAGGCTGCGACCTTGCTCGGGCTTCAGCTCGTGGACTCGAACGTTGGTAACATCCCGATGATCGCCTCCGATCCTTATGGCAATTTCATCCCAGGTCCTGCGCGTGGTCTGCCGCAGTATGTGACCGCCAGTGGTCTGGTTGAAGGTGATACCGCCAGCCCGGTGCTTATCCCGGCAGATGCGTTCTTTATCAATACCGCCTTCTTGAATGACATCGCTCATAGCGCCGCCCCCACAGCTGGCGGACCCGATGCCGATGGCGTTGCCGGCGGAAGCTTGGACACCCCTGTCCCCGCGGGTTCCTATGATGATGAACTGCTCGACCTGCACTTCATTTGCGGCGATGGCCGTTGTAACGAAAATATCGCCTTAAGCGCTGTGCATCAGGTCTTCCACTCTGAGCATGACCGGCTGGTCGATGACATTGAGAACATCCTGATTAATGATACAAGCGGTATCACAAACATTACCGATTGGCAGCTCGCGCTTGGCGCAAATGGCGTGGAACGGCGAACGCCTCTTCCAGGCCGCCCGCTTCATCACCGAAATGCAATACCAGCACTTGGTGTTCGAAGAATTTGCGCGCAAAGTTCAGCCAGGCATCAACCCCCTTCCCAATATTTGCATTCAATCAAACGGATGTTGATCCGGCCATCACAGCTGAGTTTGCCCACGCGGTCTATCGCTTTGGTCACTCCATGCTGACCGAGGATATTGCCCGCATTAACGCGGACGGTTCGAGAAACGACATCGCGCTATTTGACGGGTTCCTTAATCCCGCGGAATATTACGACGGCGGAACCGCCGGTCCGCTGAATTCACAGCAAGCGGCTGGCTCCATCTTCATGGGCATGTCTGACCAGGTTGGTAATGAGATCGACGAGTTCGTCACCGATGTGCTTCGCAATCATCTGGTGGGTCTGCCTCTCGATTTGGCCGCCATCAATATGACCCGCGCCCGCAGTGAAGGTGTTCCCTCTCTGAACAACTTCCGCAAGCAGGTATTTGCGGCAACCAATGACAGCCAGTTGACGCCTTATACAGACTGGGTGGATTTTGGACTTTCATTGAAGCACCCCGAGTCTTTGGTTAACTTTGTGGCTGCGTACGGCCAGCATCCCACAATTACAGTTGAGACCAGCATTGAAGGTAAACGAACCGCGGCTGACCAGATCGTGAACGGCACAGTTTTGCCCGGGCCGGATCTTACTTTTGGTATTGACTGCGGCCTGGTTACCGCGACCCCGGAATGTGCTGATGATATCTTCCCGCCCGCAGACAGCGCTGACTTCATGTTCAGCAGCGGCGCGTGGGCGAATGCCGGCTCCACATCCATCACCGGCGTTGACGATATTGACCTGTGGATGGGCGGTCTGGCGGAACGCACGAACTTGTTCGGCGGTCTGTTGGGCAGCACTTTCAATTACGTGTTCGAAAAGCAGTTGACCGATCTGCAAAATGGCGACCGGCTCTACTATCTTGCCCGCACATTGGGCATGAACCTGCGCACCCAGCTTGAAGGCAATTCCTTCTCCGAATTGGTGATGCGCAATACCAACGCGCACACCTTAAAGGCGGACCCGTTCGCAACAGCGGACTGCAAGTTTGAATTACAACGCCTGACCTTTGGCGCTGCCGGCTCGGTTAATGACGACCCGCTTTCAGAGTGCAATGAGAACGCGCTCTTGATCCGTATGGCAAACGGCACGATCCGTTACCGCACCGCCAACTCCGTGGACCCGGCCGGTATCAATGGACAGGCTGTCTACAACGGTAAAAACGGTAATGTTGTTGATCGCATTTGGGGCGGTGTGGACAACGATACCTTCTGGGGCGGCGAAGGCAATGACATCATCGAAGGCAATGACGGCGGCGATATTGCCCTCGGCGGAGAAGGCAACGACATCATCACCGACTCGCATGGCGATGATATTCACAAAGGCGGACCCGGTAATGATGCGATCGATACCGGACCCGGCTTGGATATCGCCATGGGTGCCAGCGGCAATGACTTCATGAATGGCGGCGAAAACGACGACGAATTGCTTGCCGGCGAAGGCAATGACTTCGGCCTCGGCGGGGATGGAAGTGACGCTCTCGTCGGTGACGCTGGCGACGATTGGCTGCAAGGCGGCCCCATGCTCGACCTGTTGATTGGTGACAGCTCGACCTTCTTCTTTGATGACCATAATGTGCCAGGTCATGATGTGATGATCGGTCAGGGCGGCGATGATGACTACGATGCCGAAGGCGGCGACGATATCATGGTGGCCGGCCCCGGCCTCGAAAAGAACGCCGGCGCCTCCGGTTGGGACTGGGCCATTGGCCTTGGCGATCCCCAGCCGCAGAATATGGATCTTCGCATCCGCATTCTCCCGGGCCCGCAGCCAGTGAATGAGATCATAGAACGCTTCAATGAAGTGGAAGCCCTCTCTGGTTGGAATTTGAATGATATTTTACGCGGCGATGATTTTGTTCCGGCCGATGTTACCGGCGCGGGTGTGGCGGGCTTTATTGGCTGCGATGCGCTGGATGCTGACGGCGTGGCGCGCATCAGCGGGTTTGACTCGCTCATTCCGTCCTCCCTGCTTACCCGTGACCCGGCGCCCATTATTGCCGCCTCCACCACACACTTCTGTATGCTGACCGGCAATGTCTGGGGCGAAGGCAACATCCTGCTCGGCGGCTCCGGCAGCGACCTGCTCGAAGGCCGCGGCGCGAATGACATCATTGATGGCGACAAGTATGTTAATGTCCGCCTTAGTGTCCGCGATAATTTGGGCGTTGAGATCGGCAGCACTGACCTCATGGAACATGCTGCGCTTTCAGGCAATTTTGGACCTGGCACCGCTGGTATGAACCTGCAGCAGGCCGTCTTTGCTGGTCTTGTTGACGCTGGCAACATTGTTATCGTACGCGAGATCCTCTCCAACCCCGACCCGGGCGATATTGATACCGCGCTCTTCTCCGGACCCAGTTCTGACTACACCATTACAGCCAACCTTGATGGCAGCGTGACAGTCGATCATACCGCTGCAATTGGCGGCGGCGGGGGCGGTGGTGCAAATGACGGCATTGATACGCTCTGGAATATTGAACTGCTTGCGTTCACTGACGGCACCTTCCCCTCACCAGTTTCCCTCTGTAAACTGTTGACCATCAGCCACACTGGCTCAGGCAGCGACCCGATAGCGGCTCCAGTCAATTCATTTGGCTGCCCGATCGGTCAATACATGCCCGGTGAGAATATCACACTGAGCGGCGCCGTACCTGTTGCGGGCTTCCAGGTCAGCGGCTGGACTGGCACAGACAACGATGCCAGCACTGCGGCAAGCAATACGTTCACCATGCCCACCATCAACCACAGCGTATCTGTCGCCTATGTGGATGCTTCACCAGAGGTGGTTTCGAGTGTACGTGTGAATGGAAACCCAACAGCGCTTGGCTCCGTGAGCTTTATTGTCACCTTCTCTGAAGTGGTGACAGGCGTAGATACTACAGACTTCAACTTGAACCCCACCGTCAGCGGTGCTTCTATCACAGGCTTGACCGGAAGCGGTACCACCCGCACCGTTACTGTGAACACTGGTACAGCCAATGGCACATTGCGTTTGAATGTAATTGACGATGGCACCATTCTGGATAATGTGAATAATCCCCTTGGCGGGGCAGGGCTGCAAAACTATACAACTGGTGAGAGTTACACAGTTGACAAGCGGCCATCTGCATTCGTAAAGTCGGCGCCGGCAACCTTGTCGAGCGGGCTTGCGACCAACCAGGTCATCAGCTGGGGAGCCAGCGTCGGGGCAGTCTCCTATCAATACTGTATTGACACTGTCAATAACTCGACCTGTGAAACGAGTTGGGTCAACACCGGGACAACCCGAAGTGCCACACCGGCCGGGCTTGCCGTCGGTCAAACCTACTATTGGCAGGTACAGGCAGTGAACACATTCGGAGCGACGGATGCCAATGGCGGTGTCTGGTGGTCTTATTCGACCCGCTCTGGCGCTTTCACCAAAGTGGCTCCTGCGAATGCCGCGACAGGCGTATCGCAGACCCCGACCTTGACCTGGAGCACCAGCACTGGAGCGACATCGTACCAGTACTGCGTAGATAGTACAAATAACAACACCTGTGACAGCGGCATATGGACCAGCACAGGAACGGTAAGGAATGCGGCGTTGAGCGGCTTGTCCGGGAACACCACCTATTATTGGCAGGTGCGTGCGGTGTACGCGGGCGGGTTCAATTATGCAAACGCTGTGAATTCTTGGTACAGGTTCACAACAGTGGCTAGTGTGCCAGTTGCGCCTGCTGCGTTCAACAAGTCAGGTCCAACGAATGCCACAACCGGGCGTGCAATAAATCAGGCGCTAACGTGGGCAGCGAGCAGCGGAGCGGTATCGTACCAGTACTGTGTTGATACAGTGAACAATACGACCTGTGATACATCCTGGGTCAATGTGGGAACCAACCTGACGGCTGTGCCAGCCGGGATCGTGAATGGCCAGACCTACTATTGGCAGGTACAGGCAGTCAATGGAGCGGGGACGACGAATGCCAATGGCGGCACGTGGTGGTCGTATGCGACCGCACCGGGTAACTTCACGAGGGTGTCGCCAGCGAACGGGTCAACGGGAATAGCGAAGACGCGGACACTGACATGGAGCACGAGTAGTGGAGCGACCTCGTACGAGTACTGCATAGACACGAGCAACAATAATGCCTGTGATGGAGGCTGGGTGAGCACTGGATCGGTACGGAATGTGACGTTGAGCTTGAGTGGATCGACGACGTACTACTGGCATGTGCGGGCGGTATATGCATTGGGGAATACCTATGCAAATAATTCTGCCACAGGGTATTGGTCGTTCACGACGGTTCCGTAGGATAGAAGTAGAGGGATCCCCGCATCTTTTGGGGAGTTAGTGAGAGGTCTGTCAGAATCAACCCTGACAGACCTCTTTACAAATTGGATCCCTGGGGCATTTTCTTGGAATACTGAAAAATGGGGCTTTTTACCTCTGCTTCAGCGAAATAATGAATTTTTCCCTGAAATCCACGATCTGTAACAGGGATTAACCCATGGATTAATCCCCGATAAAAAAATACCATCCTTAGGATGGTATTTTTTTAATCCTTAAAAGCGCCCAAGATAGAAGCGCTATTCTTCGATCCCTGCTATCCTGTAATGGTGAGGTAGATAAAACATGGATGATGATGCGTTGAACAACATTTTTGAGGATGAAGCCATAATGAAATCAAGGAAGGTCATCGTTTGGGGACAGGATGATCTCTTGTCTTGGGCGGTGAATTTCTTTCTCACTGCCAGAAAAGACTGGGAGGTACTCAGCTTTTCCTGCGACCTGGGCATTGACTTTTTAATACGACAGGTCGAAGATTTGAAGCCCGATGTGGTGGTGGTTTATCAGACGAAATGTGTCAATAGCGCGCGCATGCTCATGCAATTGTTCTATACCCGCCCGGAATTGACCATGATCACCGTGGACCCGCAGGATAACACCATGGAAGTGTATAACAAAAAGCAGATCCTGGTCGAACGGGTCTCCGATCTTATTTCGGTCGTGGAAGGCCAATATCATCCGGTTCATTAGCTCAGCGTCATCTGGTTTTATTTTTTTTCATCCAAGTAATATCAAAAGATTAAAAAAGGAGAATACAATGGCTAGACAAAAATTTTCAAACCTTGTTCTTGCGATCCTTGTGATCACCTCCCTGGTGCTGGGCGGCTTTTTCCCCGTTCAGGCGCTTGAACAAGCCCCGGCTCCAGTTGAAAAGGCGATCGAGGAAATTACCATTCCCGAAGCGCCCGCTGCGGCCCCCATTGACCCGGTGGACGAGACCTTGGTCCCGCACTACTTCGGACCCTACCCGAACTGGGCCAATAGCCCCCAGGTTTTGGCTGACGCGGTCGTTACGATCACACCAAACTTGGGTGAACCGGATCCCGGCGCGATTGTGGACGCGGAAGCTACCGCCAGCGTTGACCCAAGGACCGGCGTGATTTCTGGCGTTACCATCACCAGCCCCGGCACTGGCTATACCCTGGCTCCGAGCGTTGCCATCACTTCTACAACACCCGGAATGCCCACAACCCCGGCGGTTGCGAATGCCGAGATCTCACTCGGCGTGCTTAGCAGCATCACCGTCGACAGTGTTGGTTTTGGTTATACCGCCCCGGTTGTGACCATCAGCGGCGGCACCCCGAATGGTGGCATTTGTGTTGATGCCACAGCCGAGGCATATGGCGGCGTTGACTCTGTTTTCCTTGCTGATCCTGGCGATGGTTATGTGATCGAGCCGATCGTTGTGTTTGGCTTGCCGGACGACCCCAATGGTATTCAGGCGCAAGGCGTTGCGGATATGGCCAACGGGTCTATCACCGGCGTGTTTGTGGTCAACCCAGGCTCCGGTTATAAGACTGCCCCGACCGTCAGAATTGACGATGGGAACAATCCTCCTGTTGGAGGCCTCCCCGCCGTTGTGACTTCGACCATCAGCGTTGACCGCATTGATGTCACCTGCGGCAGCGCGGGCTACGACACCGCCCCGTTGGTGGAAATCACCGACCCGACCGGTTTCGGAGCAGACGCGAGCGCCACTGCGAATCTCTCCGACCTCGGTAGTGTCACAAAGATCACTGTCACTCCAAGGGCGCCGGTTACCTCACCCCGGGCCTTAAGAAGTTCATCGATCCCCTTCCCGGACTTTGCACCCCCAGTGCCACAGCAGGCCAATGGGGTACTTGTTCTTCTAGTCCTACCTCCAAGCAGATCCCTGTTGGTGTTCCCGATATAAATACCTACCCCGGTACCGACTATTATGAGATCGGGCTGGTGCAGTATCGCATGAAGTTCAGCTCCCAACTGCCCGCCACCCTTCTGCGTGGTTACGTCCAGCTCTCGTCTGGCTCCGTTCAGGGCGGACAGGTCGCTTTATCCAATGCGAACGTCGATCCGCTCGCTGCCAGTGCTCCCATCGTTGGGTACACGGGCGTCACCAACCCGCATTATCTGGGACCCACGATCATCGCCACCAAGGACAGGCCGGTGCGTATCGTGTTCCGCAACCTGCTCCCGACCGGTGAAGCTGGCAACCTCTTCCTGCCGGTTGACAGCACCCTGATGGGCGCCGGCGAAGGGCCGAACGCGATGACCCTCGATGCCAATAATGTGGTCGAAATGGACCCCCTTGAAAACCAGGAATCCGTGACCGACCTTGTTCGCAATCCACTTTGCGGAGAACCCGGCATTAAGCCGAATGACTGCTTCGCAGAGAACCGCGCCACCCTTCATTTGCACGGCGGCATCACTCCATGGATCAGCGATGGCACTCCGCACCAGTGGATCACTCCTGCCGACGAAGCCACCGACTATCCTGAAGGTGTGAGCGTTAAGAATGTGCCGGATATGAACCTGTGCAGCCCCGCTGACGACGGTTGCCAGACCTTCTTCTACACCAACCAGCAGAGCGCGCGCTTGATGTTCTATCATGACCATGCCTGGGGTATCACCCGCCTGAACGTCTATGCTGGTGAAGCCGCTGGTTATGTCATCACCGATGACACCGAGCAGAAGTTGTTTGTTGACGATACTCCTCTTGATCCACTTACCAATACAGCCCTCTTTAAAGATCTGGGCATTGGTACCCCGTTGATCATTCAGGACAAGACCTTTGTTTCAGACAAGATCCTGGAACAGGATCCCACCTGGCAATCTGAGCGCTGGGGCGGCACCGGCAGTCTTTGGGCTCCGCATGTTTATATGCCGGCTCAAAACCCGGGTGACGTCTCTGGTATGAGCGGTTTTGGACGCTGGATGTACGGTCCGTGGTTCTGGCCTCCCGCCGGAGATGCCAAGTACGCCCCGATCCCCAACCCATATTATGGCAAGGATCCGGATGGTGTAGATAACATTTCGGGTAATGCTGATGACTGGGATACTGATCTAGCGGTTCCTTGTACCATTGACGATCCAAACACCTGGCAGTACAAATCCGATCCGTTCTGTGAACCGGCCCAGATTCCTGGAACCCCGAACGTCTCGGTCGGTATGGAAGCCTTCAACGATACACCCCTCGTTAATGGCACCGTCTACCCGACCACTACCTTGCAGCCGAAAGCCTACCGCTTCCGCATCTTGAACGCTGCCAATGACCGCTTCTGGAATCTCTCCTGGTATGTTGCCGATCCGCGCACTGGCACCCTTAGCGAAGTTGCTTTGAACCCCGCCGAGCTCGCCGCCGCGCAGAACGACCCGGTTATCTTCCCGACCCCCGATACCACCTGGAGCCCGAAGGGCCCGAACTGGATCCAGATCGGTTCTGAAGGCGGCTTCCTGCCCGCTCCTGTGGTCATTCCCGCCAGCCCGACCGTCTGGGTCACTGACCCGACCCGTTTCGATGTTGGTAATGTGGATTACGGTTCTTTGATCCTCGCGCCGGCTGAACGCGCTGACGTGATCGTGGACTTCTCAAGATTCCGCGGCAAGACCCTCATCCTTTATAACGATGCCCCGGCTGCCTTCCCGGCCCGCGTGCCCAGCTATGATTACTATACCGGCGCTCCTGACCTCTCTCCTGTTGGCGTTCCCAGCGTGCTGCCCGGCTACGGTCCCAACACCCGCACCATCATGCAGGTCAAGATCTCGACCGCGACCGCCGCAGTACAGTTCGATTCTCCGACCAACACCACAACGGACAGATTAGCCGTCCTTCAGAACGCCTTCAAGCATCAACCTGATGGCTCTGGTGTGTTCGAGTCTGGTCAGAACCCGATCATCGTGGGTCAATCTTCCTATAACTCCGCCTATGGCACCAGCTTTGTGAGCAGCGGTTGGTGCAGTGACGCCAGCCCCAACCCAACTGCCAAATGCGATGGGTACGCGCGTATTATGGAACAGAACGGACGGGCCGAGGATCTGTCAATTGGCAGACCCGCGGATACATTTGGCACGCCCTTCAAGTTTGATACGCTTGGCTCATTGAAAGATGGGAATGGTCCTCAATTGGAGATCGGTTTTGAACCGAAGTCCATTCACGATGAAATGAACTCTGCCAGCTTCGATGAGTTTGGACGCATGACCGCCAACCTCGGTCTTGAAGCTCCCGGCGCCACGCCGCTCCTGCAGAATATTATTTTGTATCCCTATGTCAGTCCGCCTACCGAGGTTCTCAGCGCTACCAATTCAAATAGCTTTGATGTGACCCCCATTTCTTCCGCCGCGGATGGCACTCAGATCTGGAAGATCACGCATAACGGCGTGGATACCCACCCGATCCATTTCCATCTTTACGATGTTCAGGTGCTTAACCGCGTCTCCTGGGACAATATTGTCCAACCGCCGGCTGGAAATGAGCTCGGCTGGAAAGACACTCTACGCATTAACCCGCTCCAGGACACCATCGTGGCTGTGCGCCCGATCATACCCAAGCTGCCCTTCGGCCTGCCCGAGAGCAAGCGCGTCCTGAATCCCATGATGCCTCTGCACGCCCAAGGAGATCCAAATACGAATTTGGGTCTGGAAGCAGGTTTCAGCAATATCTGGGTGAATGGAAATGCAATACCGGCGGTAAATTATCTTAACTGGCCTACCAACGGCGGTCTGGTTTCCAATGAAGTGTTCAACTTCGGCTGGGAATACGTTTTCCACTGCCACATCTTGAGCCATGAAGAAATGGACATGATGCGCCCGGTCAAGGTCATTGTCCCGACCACCCTGCCGGATGCGCCTGTATTAAGCTTTACGGGTTCGCTTGGCGGTAATATCACCATTAATTGGACCGACGGCACGCCCGTGGACTATACCCTCCCCGCGACTTGGCCCACAACTTGGGGTCTTCCCAAGAGCGAGATCGGTTATCAGATCTATCGTGCAGTCTATACGGCCGGCGTTCCTGGACCATACACTTTACTTGGAAGTGGAGTTGCAAACCAGACCAGTTTTGTGGATAATACGACTTCAGCCTTGGGTGCATACAGCTATAAGGTGGTTGCCTATAACGCTTCCGGGGATACCACTTCAATACCGCTCAAAGTGGGCTTGACTTCACCTGCTGAATTCAGCAAGTCCGCCCCTGCTACCCTGTCAACAGCTCGACCCACCAATCAGACCCTCTCTTGGGAGGCAAGCGTTGGCGCAGATTCCTACGAATATTGTGTAGACACGAACGGCGCCAATACAACCTGTGATGCCCCCGGTGGATGGACGAATGTTGGAACCGCTTTGACCGCCGCCCCGGCCGGATTAGTGACCGGACAGACCTACTACTGGCAGGTACGCGCAATCAACACGGATGGTACGACTCCCGCCGATGCAGATACCTGGTGGTCCTTCTCAACGGCCTCTGGTAACTTTACTAAGTCATCGCCCGCCAACGCTGCGACAAACCGAGCCCTGGCACAGATCTTGTCCTGGAGCACCAGCTCCGGTGCGAATGCCGGAACAGTGACCTATCAGGTTTGTGTAGATACCAGTAATGACAATACCTGTACCCCGGCCAATGCCCTCACAATTCCGGGCACAACCGATGTTGGCGGTGGCTGGTACAGCACAGGCACGGTCAGGAATGTGGCGCTCACTTTGAATCCCACCACGACCTATTACTGGCAGGTTCGCGCGGTCTACGATGGCGGCTTTACTTATGCCAATGGCCTCAGCGCTTGGTACCGTTTTACGACTTCCAACGGCTTCCCGGCTGCCTTCAACAAGTCCGGCCCGACCAATGCCTCAACTGGACGGCCCTTGAATCAGGCGCTTACCTGGTCGGCGAGCCTCGGCGCAACCGCTTACGATGTTTGTATTGACACGGTCAACAACACGACCTGCGATACCGCCTGGACCCCGCTTGCCAACGTTCTGACCTACTCGCCCGCTGGGTTGGTCAACGGCCAGACCTACTACTGGCAGGTGCGCACCACCAACGCCTATGGAACTACAGAGGCGAATGGCGGTACCTGGTGGTCATTCTCGACAGTCCCCGGTAACTTCACAAGGTCGGCACCGGCCAACGAAGCAACTGGTGTATCGAGAACTCCCACTCTGACGTGGAGTATCAGTTCCGGTGCAAATGCAGGCACGGTAACCTATCAATACTGCTACGATACGAGCAACAATAATGCCTGTAATGGTACCTGGACGAGTACTGGCACCACCAGAAACGTTACCTTACCGACCTTGACAGGTAATACCATCTACTACTGGCATGTTCGCGCGGTCTACGCAGGCGGTTTTACTTACGCCAATAACTCAGCAACTACTTTCTGGAGATTTACAACACTGCCATAGAAAAGAAATATGGTTTTCCCGGAACTATTCGGGAGTATGAAAAAAGGTCTGTCAGGGTTATCCCTGACAGACCTTTTCATATCCGTCACCTGATATAATTTAAACTTAATCAGCCGGCGCAGTTTTAATTTTATTTCGGCCGGAATGGGTTTGGGATCCTTCTTATTGAAGATGGATATTTTCCGCGGCAGGATGCGATGCGATTTTTTAACAGTATAGAATTTATTTTTAATTATCCATTGGATCGAAACAGGTGGTTGGTTATATTTTTTTTGTATTTAAGGGATGGGTTTATAAACTTGGGTTTGGTGAAACAACTTGGAGCGTTCGGATTCAGTCCATTTTTTAGGATGGGTTTGGTCATGGAGCGTATTGCAAAAGCGCCGCGCTTTTCCATTCACTCCTGGATAATTTAAAAATGATAAAGCGGAACTTCACTGACAGCCAAACATTGACCATTGGGGTGGTGCTATAATGGCGTTGCGCCCATTAATCTTGAAGATATTCGATCAGGTGGAAGTATTCCTTGGGAATTCTGATACAAAGCGCAGGATGTTAAGTGGGGGGGCATGGGCAGCTGCAGGACAGGTCATTCTTTTTTTCTCCAGCATTTCTGTAAATATGCTATTGGCCCGCCTGACCACGCCTGATGAATTGGGTACTTATTTTCTGGCTCTCAGCTTGGTTTCATTTGCGTCAATATTTGCATTGTTTGGTTTGCCTCAGGTTGTCATCCAATTGATTGGCGAGGCTCTTGCTAGAAAACAGTGGGGCAGGGTCCGCTTCGCGGCCTTATGGGTTCTAAAGATAGCCGCGGCCAGTACAGGTATCGTCTCCTGTGTCATATTAATATTGACAGGGTGGAAGTGGAACGCGGCACAGGTATTCCATTCGGAACTGATCAATTCGGTTATTTGGCTCTTCCCTTTTTGGATAGCTTTTAATGTTTTTCAGCGT
This sequence comes from Candidatus Villigracilis saccharophilus, assembly GCF_016711665.1. Taxonomy (NCBI): domain Bacteria; kingdom Bacillati; phylum Chloroflexota; class Anaerolineae; order Anaerolineales; family Candidatus Villigracilaceae; genus Candidatus Villigracilis; species Candidatus Villigracilis saccharophilus. The sequence goes on along the minus strand of NZ_JADJSO010000005.1, from coordinate 82,070 downwards.
CTTCTGGGTGAGATCTTCCGCGGGTTTAATGATATTAAACTCGCGACCATTTTGGGTAGTTTAAGCCCGAAACTTTTCATGCTTGCGATCCTTGTGGTTATCTGGGTGTCAGGGATGCACAGCGGCTATCAGCTGATCGTTAAAGCAACTATACTGGCGGGCGGAGCCAGCACAGTTTTGGGGCTATTCCTGCTTTTACGAAAAATCCTTCCAATGAAAGATATTCCTCTGGAAAATAGTGGCTTGGATTTGAAACACATCCTGATGACCTCCTGGCCATTGTGGGTGACCAATATAATACTTTTCTTCCTGACTCAGGCAGATCTTTGGATCGTGGGGGGCTATTCCTCCCAGGCAGATGTTGCCATATATGGCGCGGCTTCGCGGCTTCTAGTTATCGTGGTTGCTCCGCTTATGCTCGTAAATGCCATCGTCCCGCCCATGATCGTTGAAATGTATACACTCGGGGATATCCACGGATTGGAACGCAGGCTCAGGAAAATAATTACCATGGTTGGCGTGCCGTCCCTTTTTATCTTTATTGCCGTTTTTTTCTGGAGCGGGGATATTCTCGGATTGATTTATGGGGAATATTACCGCGCCGGGGCGCGGATCCTTGCCATCTTATGTGTCGGGCAGTTTTTTAATGTCTGGGCTGGTTCCAGCGGCCTGGTATTGATCTTGACCGGTCATCAACGATTATTAATGGCAGCCACATTTCTTGGCGGCGGGGTGACTGTGGTCGGCTCTTTTTTATTGGTGCGATACCTGGGTGCCACCGGTCCGGCATTGGCAGCTGCATCTGGTATGATTGTGCAGAACTTTTTCATGCTTGCTTTGGTAAAAAGGAAAGTCGGTATTTGGACACATATGAGCGTGTATTCATTACTAGGTTAACTTGGCAGGGAACTGTATGGTCTCAGAAATAAAACCCATATTTTTATTTTCGCTTCCGCGCAGCGGGTCAACCCTGGTTCAGCGTATCCTGGCTTCCAGCGCACAAATTTCCACCGTCTCAGAGCCCTGGATCTTGCTGCCATTGCTGGCTGCGCGCCGCCTCCAGGGTACTTTTGCCGATTACAGTCACTTATCAGCATTTTACGCCATTGGTGATTTCATAAATAAACTGCCCGATCAGGAAACCACCTATCGGGCGGAGGTGAGGCGCTTTATCCTTAATCTTTACGGTCAGGTTGCGGTACCGGGCGCGGAATATTTTCTCGACAAAACCCCTCGTTACCATAACTTTGCCCATGAGATCATGAGTATTTTTGGAGACGATGCCCGTTATATTTTTTTATGGAGAAACCCCCTTTCGATTATTGCGTCTATGATTGAGACAGGCGGCGGCCGTTGGAATTTATCGCAATACAAAGTGGACATTTATCACGGGCTTGATAATCTCATCAGGACATATCAGAATAGCCAGTCAAATGTTATTGCGGTCAATTATGAAAACCTGGTCGGTGAACATGCAGGTGCGGAATCGAAAAAGATGTTCAATTATATTGGCGTGGATTTTTCACCATCTTTTCTGTCAAACTTTTCTGACGTGCGGCTGAAAGGTACTGCAGGTGATCAATCTGGAACGAGGGAATACCATACCATCTCAACTGCCCCTTTGCAAAAATGGAAGACAATTTTATCGAATCCGGTCAGAAAAAAATGGAGCAAAAACTATCTCCGCTGGATTGGCGAGAATAGATTGTCTGCGATCGGGTATTCATTGGATGATCTGACCAGGCAGATCGATTCTTTGCACGGACCATGGCAGGGGGGGGTGGCAGATCTTGGCAGGATGGCGTTTGGCGAAGTCCGTTGCGTATTATCTTTGCGTTCCATTTATTACAATATTCAAAAAATCCCCGATCTCAAAAATATTTTATCATTGGAGTATTAGTGGTCCGCTCTTTGCATAAAAACCCAGCGCGTCATAAAATTTCGCTGATCATTATTCTTTTGTTGATGCCGGCCATACAGCTAGGCTATACCTATTATATTTCCTGGCAGGTGTTGTCGTTAATTCTGTTGTTCCAGTTTGTTGGTATAAATACTTTTCTAAAAAAAATTCTTCCGGGATTATTTTTGCTCCTGTTGATGGAGTTATCGGTCTTTTTATTGCCGATTAACGATGTGTTGCGCCCATTTTTGAATGTCGGCCGCCAGTTTATTCTGTTTTTCCTGCTTTATTTGCTTATAAATAAGATACCGCGCATGGCCGATTATTACAACAAGTGGGTACAGCGGGTGATCATTGCCGAGGTGTTGTTGATCACAGTCCTGGTCGTGTTGCAATTTCTCGGCTATCCGAGTCGTTCGATGTATTACATCCCCGCTGACTACTATATTGCAGGTCAAAATACCCTTCCCGACGCTCTGGATTTTCGATATTCAAATGTAAGACCGGTCGGTACCTTTGCCGAACCTTCCTATCTTGGTTTTTTCATGATGTCCTTATATGTTGTGATCTTGACAAGATTTCGAGAAAACCGCCTCAAGTGGTTCCTGATTGTTTTGTCTTTTGTGGTCATCCTACTGGCTCAGACTGTCGCTGGCCTGGCAGCGTTCTTTTTTATCTCCATTATTTTTTGGCAACCCGCGGCGGCCGGCGGATAACTAGGGCGGTTCTGGCTGCCAATTTCGGCCTGGCGTTATTGTTTATCTTCCTGGATGTATTCGATGTTTTTAGCATTTATCGCACTGGCGGAGTCTCATTCTTTTCCCGCATTGTTAATATATTCAACGATAACTCCGCCTATGGCAGACTGGTGGCTCCTTTCAAGCTGCTTCAGGATGCGATCAGCATCAACCTGTTTGGGATCCCTCTTACGGAATTGAGGACTTTCTTTCGCATTGATTCATCGACGTATATTTCCGGGCTGGATAATGGACTGATGAATTTATTTATTGCCTTTGGGCTGACTGCCGTTATTATCATTTTCCTCCTGGTCCGCAGTTTGCGGCGTGATCCATTGCTGGTGTTATATTTCTTTTTGGTGGCGATGTTTAATGGCGCCATTTTTAGTTTTGATAAGACGGTGATGATCGGGGTGGTGATTATTCTCTCCGGGGTAAGGTTGAGAAAAGCGGTTGATCATGAGCATTGAAATTATTTACCTGTCTAATTATTTGGATTCTCAGACCGCGTCCCGAAGGGGCATAAAAGAATATAGTTATGCGGCGAACAAAAAGGTATTGAATTTTTCCCTTTCCCTGAAACCTTGGAAGAACGTGGCCATTTTGAGCGCCGGCAGAAACGGGAACGCGGAAAGTCATTCTTTTCACCGGCCTGAAGTTGTAAGATCATCCGGTATAGCTGTCTATTATGCGGCCTTTTACTATTTTCCCTGGGTTGGGTACCTGCTTTCTGCATTCTCCCTTGCCTGTTGGGTCCTCAGGCTGTATCGAAGGTATCCTCGCGCGGTCTATATCATTTACAACCGGCGGCCGGTATATTTACTTGCGCTTTTTACTATTCTTATGTTACGTTCCAGATGTTACCTGGACTTGGAAGACGGCGGTAGCGAGTTCCGTAAACCCGGGCTGATCCAAAAAATATCAGACCAGATATTGGTCAAGGTCTTTGATCATGCCTGCTCATCTGGCGCGTTCATAGCCAGTGAATATTTGCGCCGCGAGACCCGCATCAAGAAAGTAATGCCTTATTATGGCACATTGAGAAAAATAAATACCGCGTTTAGAGACTGGCAAGAGGGTAAACGTCGGGTGATGTTTGGGGGCACCTTGGTGCAGGGGGCTGGGACAGCTGCGATAATGGAGGCGGTTTTTAGGCTTCATACTGATTATCCGCTCATCGCCAGTCAGTATGTATTTTTTATAACAGGATTTGGGGCGCAGGCCGAATCCTTGAAGACTTTTTCAGAACAATTCGACAGGGCGTATGTTGAATTCAAAGGAAATATGTCTGTGGCTGATTTCCATGACATGATGCAGGGCGTGCATATCGGCTTGAATATCCGTGACCGCGCCTTTCTTCTGGCTCATGTCTCATTTCCTTCCAAGGTATTGGACATAACTAGTTATGGGCAGCTCCTCATATCCACCAGCGCGAGCGATGTAATGAAAATATTTAATTTGGAAAATATACTGCTCCTGGATGATATGGAGGATCTGGCAGGCTCGCTGGTCGAGAAGCTTATTTGGGTGGCTCAAAACCGCCATGTTGCCGCGGAAATGGCGGCTCGAAATCAAACGGATATGGCATATCGGTTTTCAAGGTCAAAAACTGCGCAAGAGGTTATCGAATTTATACAATGAAGATCGTTAACTGGCAATGTAACTTTACCGTGCATCAATACGATACCTGGGCTGCCTTACATGGCTTGTTGGATGATCCGGTCCTGCATATTGTGGCGCGTGTGGAAGGGGTGCCTAGAAAAAAACTGAGACGGCGGGGTGTTGCTCTTGGCGGTTTGAATGTGGGTATATTCGATGCATTTCGCTGGCTGGGCAGGGCAATGAACCAGATTTGGGTAAACCTCGATGCGATTCTTGAGTCTTATTTGGTGGACTTAAATATTGGATTAGAATCTGGTATTGGAAGTGGCACGATTTGGTTGGCCAGACGCGTTTCTCGATTAACCAGCGTCGAACATGATCGGAATTGCGTGTCCACAATGCAAGACCTCTTAAGAAAGCATGAATTGACTAATGTGAATATATACCGCGATTTCTGTGCAAGGGTTTTAAAAACCTTCAAAATAATCCGAATGGGGAGGCTTGGAAAAAACGGTGATATGTTCTTATTTTGGCGAAAGATCTGGACTACTTTCGGAATTACCACCCCCGCGATTTTCTTTAAAACCATATTTTTGATTGCGATCCATTTCTGGCGGTAATTATTTAATGAATAATAGTAAATAGGGTTTTATCTTATCCAGTTTAGGAATTTTCATATGAATATCTTGGTAAATTCTCTTCCCAAATCAGGCACGAACTTAATGCAAAAATGTGTCGAACTTGCCGGGCTGAATTGGTCCGGGCACAGTCTTGGTGCATCCGCCAATTTTGGAAGATACAAATATGTCAAAAACTTTCTTCGCAGGACTGCGATTGGGGATGTTCCGGTTTTTCTTGGTTTGGATGTACCGGTGACTGTGTCAGAAAAATGGCTTAGAAGATATTTAAGAAATTCAAAGGGGTATGTTTCCGGTCACGCAGCATATTCAGGGCATTTCCATGAAATATTAAAGCTCGAAAACTTTAAGACAATTCAAGTAATCCGTCATCCATGCGCGTTATTATCTTCGTGGGCAAGTTATATTGTGGAACCCGGCTATTATTGGAATGCTGTTCAAAAAAATATGAGTGGTTTAAGTTTTGAAAAAAGATTGAATTTAATGATTTCAGGCGGTTATTTGAATGATCTTTACGTTACCGGACTGCGGGATATTTTTTTACGCGCACAAGGCTGGTATGAAATGCGCGATGACGTGCTTGTCGTGCGCTACGAAGACTTGGTTGGATCTCGGGGAGGCGGGGATGATGAATATCAAAGAGAAACCATTGAAGCGGTTTTGTTGCATATTGGTATTTCGTATAATGATGAGAAGGTGAGCAATATTCAGTCGCAATTGTACGGGGGCACGGTTACTTTTAGAAAAGGCCATATCCATGCCTGGAAGGACCAAATGGATTGGCACTTGAAACAATCTGTCCATGACGCACTAAAAGATATAAAAATACTCGACCGGTTTGGATATTTTTATGAATAACAAGATACGAATCCTGATCATTTCCGAAGGATTTGGTAAGGAACTTTATGGCGTTTCTCATGTCATCTTAAAACTAAATGAATGGCTTCGTTCGCACGATGTTGTCTGTAGGATATTAGTTGTTAATGTAGGTGATATTTCTGACATCGAAGTGGATATAAAAAAAATACCCGTCAATAGTTTTAGGAATCCCTTTCAGTGGCACCCTGGTTTATATCGATTTTTTGTCAACGAAATGGTTGGATTCGAGCCGGATGTGGTTCATGTTCATGGCGTTTTTACTTTTGTGCAGCGTATGGCTGTGAAAGCTGCGCAAACAATTGGTATTCCCGTTTTATTAAGCTTGCACGGGATGCTGGATGATTGGATCTGGAAACAGAAGGGATTGCTTTATGCTATGGTTAAACGTGTTTATTGGTACACCCTAATGTTCCCCGTTTTTAAAAAGGTAGCTTATATTCACGTGATTACAAAAATGGAATCTGAGGTCGCAACTTATGAATTGCCGAAAATCCCCCAGATTCTTATTCCTAACGCCATAGATTTTTTTAATTTACCCAAATTAGGTGGACAACCTCAAAAAGTCTTTTTGTTTTTGGGCAGATTGCACCCTGTTAAGGGGGTGGACTTGTTGATCAACGCCTTTTATCGGGCGAATTTACAGAATGATTGGCGTTTAGTCATTGCTGGACCTGACTACGATCCGGAATATGGGAGGCAGCTGCGTCAACAGGCAAGAAACCTCGAGCTTGGCGACAGAGTCCAATTCATTGGACCGGTTTATGGGAGTGAAAAGTATTCTTTATTGCAGAATGCCTGGGTTGTCGTTGTTCCCTCATTCTCCGAGGTAATTTCGATGGTGAATTTAGAGGCATCTGCGCTCTTCACCCCGACTATTACAACATATGCAACTGGTCTTCATGATTGGGAGCAAGGCGGCGGTTTGCGTGTAGATTCAAATGAAGATCAACTGTCGCAGGCGCTTGCTAAAACAGCTTCTTGGTCATTGTCTGAACGCTTGCGATATGGTGAACAAGCTCGTCAATTTGTGAAGAATAGGTATGGTTGGGATACGATCGGTCAAAAATGGCTGGCAGCTTATCAGTTGATCAAATTATCATAATAAGATGAATATCAAAAGATCGTTTTTTTATTTTCTATATGTGACGGTGGGTAGGAAATTACCCCCATCCTACGCGCCCTACTCATTTGGTTTACATAAACTCCGTTATTTTTTCATGCGTCACTCAATCAGGTCGTGTGGTAAAAACGTGATATTGCAGCAGAATATTCATTTATCCCCCCATATTGAGATAGGTGACAACGTCTTTATTGACGAAGACGTCAAAATTAGAAGAGACACCATCATTGGAAATGATGTTTTGATTGCATCTGGAGTTCAACTTATTACCGTGAATCACATCTTTTCTGATACTGCAAGCCCCATTCGTTCCCAGGGTGAGATGATTTCCAAAATTGAAATTGGAGACGATGTTTGGATTGGCACGAATGCAATTATTCTCCCCGGTGTGAGCGTGGGGTCGCACAGTATTATTGCGGCTGGGTCTGTGGTAACCAGGAATGTTCCAGACTGGGCCATTGTAGGTGGTGTCCCAGCGAAGATATTGAAATACAGAAAGTGAGAAATTTCGATGAACACGCATACCCTTGATCATATTGTGGCAATTATATTGACTAATAACGAGGAAGTTCATATTGAGAGATGTATTCGATCAATTCAACCTGTTGCGACGCGCATCGTTGTTGTGGATTCATTTTCCACGGATAAAACAGTGGATATTGCGAGGTCGCTTGGTGCGGAAGTAGTGCAAAGAAAATGGAAAAACTATGCAGATCAGTTCCAGTGGGGGCTTGACTATTGCGCCGTTCAAGCTGGTTGGATCATGCGAATTGACGCAGATGAATATTTGGAGTCCAGCTTGCAGGAAGAGATATTAGGTGTTATTCCGACTTTGCCTGATACTGTAAGCGGGATATATATCAAATTAAAAGTGATTTATAAGGGCAAATGGATCAAACATGGAGGTATTTATCCACTTACTTTGCTGAGGATCTGGCGCGCGGGGAAGGGGCGAATCGAACAACGTTGGATGGATGAGCATATAGTGCTTCCTACTGAGGCAAAAACAATTGTTTTGAAATCACACAGCGCAGATAGTAGTCTTAAAGATATAACTTTTTGGATTAATAAACATAATCATTATGCTACACGTGAGATGGTGGATATTTTAATCAACAAATATTTTTCAGAAAAAAAAGATGAAGTGCTGAAGCAGATGGCGGACCCACAAGCTCGCTGGAAGCGTATTTTGAAGGATAAAATATATTCGAAATTCCCGTTGGGATTAAGGTCTGTTTTATATTTTTTTTATCGCTATTTTATAAAACTCGGTTTCCTGGATGGAAGCAAGGGCTTTATCTGGCATTTCATGCAGGGATTTTGGTATCGTTTATTGGTGGATGTTAAGGTGATGGAAGTGGAGGCACAGGCCGGCGGTGATCCGCAAAAGGTAATATCCATTCTGCGTGACCAATACGGGATTGAAATATGAATAAAAATAAATTAGAAGACCGTGGTAAATGCCCCCTTTGTGGATCTTTGCAAAGCGCCATTTACATTGCATTTCCTGAAATCCCTGTCCTTCAATGCAGCCAATGCAGTTTTTTATATTCGGGCTGGGTGCTGTCTGCGGCAGAACTCTTTTCCTATTACCAAGACAATTACGGAAGCATGCGGCATTTGCAGGGGCAGGTAGTTAATGCTGCCATTAATGCCTGGGTGACAGCGCTGCTTGTGGATATGACGGGAGTTAAGCGCGTTCTCGATATAGGGACAGGATATGGCTTTTTATTGGATGCCCTTACGAAGCGGTATAAAGTTGAGGCAGCAGGCGTCGAACTATCCCAGCAGGAAGCGGAGTATGCAGTTAAGAAATTGGGACTTAACGTTATCAATCTGCCTATCGATCAATCAGGATTACAGATCGCATCATACGATTTGGTGACAGTCTTTGAGGTAATCGAGCATATACTTGACCCGATCAGTTTCATCCGCGAGATCACGCAGTACGTCAAGCCTGGTGGATATGTATTGATACTAACCGACAATTTTCGCAGCCGCATGGCACAGTCGCTGGGTCCTGGCTTTCCAAAATGGATTCCCCATACGCATATCAGTCATTTTTCTCCGCTGACCCTCCAAAAAGCCATTGAAGCTGGCGGACTGTCGGTGGTTAGATCCAAATCTTATACGCCGTGGGAGATCATGGCTCGTGATGCGTATTATCGGATTCGCCGAATTAGGAAGACTCCTGCCGAGGCTTTTAACCTCGAATTGACATTGAAAAGTGAAATGTCAGGAGGGTACAGGTTGTTTGCCCTAAGAAGGCTCATTAATAGATTATGGGTTGGGTCGACACTAACCAGTAAAATGGATGGGGATATGATGTATTTTCTTGCGAGGCGGGATGAGTAGAAGTGGGATGCTCATTTTTCTCTTTCTGCTTTCTCAATTTTTATTTTTTCCAGCGCGGCAGGCATGAAATCCTTTTTCTTGTAGGCGAAAATTAAAGACCGGTGGTTTGTCATATAATCTGAAATGTTTTCTAAGCTGTAAGGATCTCCATTTCCATATGCACCTTCTTTATCTTGAATAAAAACAGTGGAGTCAACTTCCACCACGTGTTCATACCCGCTATTATAAAGGTGTTTGATAACCTCGGCTCTGGTAGGCTGCCATTTTTTTATTATTCCTTTTTTTGTTTTTAAAATCCCCTGTTTTGGGTCAGGCCAATATGACATGTCTTCATGCCATCTGGAGTCAATGATCAGGCATTCACTATTTATTTTGGATAAAGAGCTAAAAAAAAATTCCCAATTAGATCCTTTAGGTAAATGGTAAAGTACACTTAAAAGCAAAATGATATCGAAGGAATCACGCTTGTTGTTCGAAAGAAAGTTGAAAATATCCTGTTTGACAAATCGAAATCCCGGGTAATCATATACATGCTTAAGAAAATTGGCTTTTACAAGAACATCTCTGTTCATATCAATTCCCTTCACACTTTTCGCTCCCAGCCGTGCCAGTCGAAAACTCCAAAAGCCGTCATTGCATGCTAGATCTAGACAAGACTTCCCTCGAATATCAAGAAGCAGCATCATTGTTTTTAATAGCATGTCCTCGCGATAAGAACTTCTGGTTTTTGAGGCGCCACCTTTAAATTCACCTACTCTTATCGAATGTAACCCTGTACTTCCCCACCATCTGATTATAATATTTACCAATCCCCAATATGGAAGCTTAATCATGAAAAAAAAAGCGGGGCTAATACTAAGCATTGTATTTATGGTTCTATTAATTATCTTTTTCAATAGCATTGACGAAAAACTCCTTTTCATGTAAGAATGTTTGGCGTTTGGGAAATTTATTTATCGGTTATACACTGACATTAATTTGTGGAAACCAATGAATGATTTTTTGATTTGGAATTCTGATAGTTTAAAATTATTATAGCATAGGTAAAAAACAATAATTGATTCCTGTCTTGACTAATTTTGAAATATTTAATGAGAATTGGAAATATATTGAATACAAATAATAAACATCGTTCTGTACTACTAAAAAGATCAAATATAAATTATCAAAGGCTTGATCAATTTATTTTGCCCCCAGGATTCCGCGGGCGTTCTGCTTTTATCGTTCAACTCTGGTGGCTGGTTCAATCAACTTTATTCGCCTGGTCTCCGCAGTTCATGTATGCCTGGCGGAGGTTTTTACTGCGCCTATTTGGATCACACATTGGGGAGAAAGTTCTCATTCGCCCATCGGTTCAGGTGACCTATCCATGGAAACTTACCATTGGGAATTACTCGTGGATTGGAGACCGGGTTGAACTGTATACCCTGGGCGAGATCAAGATCGGCGATCATGTGGTGATATCTCAGTGCTCATATCTTTGTACCGGCAGCCACGATACAACCAAGCCGACTTTTGATATTGATGCCCGTCCGATCACAGTTCACGATCAGGCTTGGGTTGCGACAGATGTATTTATCGCCCCAGGCGTGACGATTGGCCATGGTTGCGTGGTGGGATCAAGAAGTGCGGTTTTTCATGATCTGCCGGCCGGGAAAATTTGTTATGGCAGCCCTGCGATTCCTGTCAAGGATCGCGTTGTGAATAAATAGCATGTCAAAACGTATTTTGCTTTTAGGGCTCAACTTTTCCCCCGAGCTCGTAGGCATCGGAAAATATACAGGGGATCTTGCAGATTACCTTGTTCAAGCCGGTTTTGATCTGCGTGTGGTGACTGCCCCGCCTTATTACCCCGAATGGAAAATTGATGGTAGATATCGCTGGTGGGCGTATTTTAAAGAATCGACGCGCAACATGACCCTTTATCGGTGTCCTCTTTGGGTTCCACGCCGCCCGACAAACTTAAACCGTGTTCCGCATTTGATATCTTTCGCATTATCCAGTTTGCCGGTTATGTTGGCGCAAATCCTGTGGAAACCGGACCTTGTGATCTGTGTTATACCCACCCTGTTCAGCGCCCCGATTGCCTGGTTGACAGCGCGTCTTTGTGGTTCGAAGTGCTGGCTTCATATCCAGGATTTTGAATTGGATGCCGCAAATAATTTGGGAATGTTGTCTTTTTTTCAGTTCTTTATAAAGCTCGCTTCGCAATGGGAGAAATGGATTTATTTTCGTTTTGACCGAATTTCCACGATTTCCAATGGAATGGTTAAGAGCCTCGAGAAAAAAGGCATATTTTCTGAGCGGATTATTCTATTTCCAAATTGGGTGGATACGCGGCGGATATTTCCTATTTCCGACCCCCAGGATACGCTGCGTAATGACCTTAATATATCGAGCGATAAGATTGTTGTGTTGTATTCTGGCGCGATGGGTGCAAAACAAGGGCTCGAAGACCTTGTATATGCAGCCCATAAACTTAAGGGGAATCCCGATATTATCTTCATCTTTTGCGGTAACGGCCCCTTTCGAGACGAACTGATCCGTTCTACTCACCATCTGCCGAACGTAAAATGCCTTCCAATTCAACCCCTTGAAAATCTTAACTCCTTGTTGAATACAGCCGACCTTCACATTATGCCGCAGAAGGCAAATGTTGCCGATCTGGTTATGCCTTCCAAATTACTAGGCATGCTGGCAAGCGGCAAAGTGATCATTTCCAACGCAGCTGAAAACACTGAACTTGGGCGTATCATTGGTCAAGCGGGTTACTTGGTTCACCCGCAGGATGCCTCAGGCTTTATGGATGCGATTCTGAAGCTGGCAGCTTCTCCCGGACTTCGCAGGCGGCTTGGTGCGGAAGGGCGTAAATATGTGTGTGAAAATTGGGCTGCTGACTTGGTTTTATCGCGCTTTTTGGAGCATCTCAATAAATTATTGAATGAAAAAAATGGCACGGCCTATGAGTGATCTTTATCAATTTTGAAGTAAAAGCCTCTGCGGATCTCACTTAAAAAAACCATCCTATTTCTATCCTGATTTTTGTGGCTTTTTTTGAAAAAGTCTGCTATTCTCATCCAAATACTCTCCTTTTCTCAATTTTCTTTATAAAGAGATGTCATGCCTGTGAACTCTCTGATCATTTTCAATAATTCGCGCAATTGATGTGGAATTGACCCCCGAAAAAATATCCTTTTAGCAAATTTTACTGTTAGAATTTATCTGTTGTATTGGAGTGAATTGAAAAAACTCAGATGATTTATCATGATGAAAATTAAAATAACCCCCGTTCTGAAAAACGAAAAGGCTCAGACTCGAAATTCCATTATTGATTCCCATGCGCGTTTGTGGATGTCCGCCTGTTTGTTTGCCGTGGATATTTTTAGCGTTTTCATAGCTTTTTTCATTTCTGCCCAAATCCGTGGTTTTCATAACCTGCTGGCAAGTATTGAATATAAGGAATTGTTTTTCCTGTTGGTCTTGACTTTATTAATCTTGTTTTATAACAGAGGGCTGTACCCCGCAGTCGGCTTTCACTATGTTGAAGAACTTCGCCATATTGTCAGCGGCACGACACTTGCCTATCTCGTCTTAATTGCTTTCACATTCTTGCTGCAAACTACCAATATAGATTCGCGTTTTGTGCTGATGGTAGCCGGGCTATTAAGCATGGGGTTGATTGCATTAAGCCGTTATCTGATCCGCAGGCTGCTGATCCGTTGGAGGCTTTGGGGTGAGCCGGCTCTGATCATCGGGGATCTGCACAAGGGAAGGATATTGCTTGATTATTTTTGGGTGAACCTGCATGTTGGTATTCGTCCCGTTGAGATAGTAAGCGGTGAACAATTGGAAGCGGGCAGTGCTAATCCCCTGTCGCAAACCCAGCCTGCGGGTCGTATTAAATTATTGACCCGCCAGTTATCCTCCATGACCGCCCTTGTATTGATGAATGATATTGGAGATGCGCACCAGCTTGCGGAAAAATATCGCATGCTATTTCACCGTGTCATTCTCATAAAAGACCAGTCGGATAATTTCGCGCTTACCAATCTGCAAACGCTGGATTTTTTGAATGTGATCGGCTTGCAGGTAAAAAACGACCTATTAAGTCGTTCGTCGCAGATCGCCAAACGTATTATGGATATTTTGGGATCCCTTTTGGGAATTGTGATCTTTGCTCCGCTCATGGGGCTGTCTGCCATCTTGATTAAACTTGTCTCGCCCGGCCCTGTTATTTACAGCCAGCCGCGTGTGGGCAAGAACGGTGTTGAGTTTCATTTATTCAAGCTTCGTACCATGCACCATAATTCTGCCCAATTATTTGAAGCTGCATTGGAAAGGAATGCGCATTTAAAGGAAGAATGGATGAAATACCAGAAATTGAAAAATGACCCTCGTATTACCGGGGTCGGCCGTTTCCTGCGAAAATATAGCATTGATGAATTACCCCAGCTTTGGAATGTGCTCATCGGTGAGATGAGTTTGGTGGGTCCCCGGCCGATTATGATTGACCAAACCGAAATTTATGGTGAATATATTAACCACTATCTGCTTGTACTGCCCGGTATGACAGGTCTCTGGCAGGTCTCTGGCCGCAGCGAAACAACTTTTTCACGCCGCGCCTCCCTTGACCGTGAATATATCGAACGTTGGTCGCTTTGGTTGGATATATATATTATCTTTAAGACATTCAAGAGCGTTTTGTTTGAAAAAAATGCATATTAGGAAAATTTAATGTTAATACTTTTCCTTCCTTAATATCTGCTTGCATTCTTTTCTTGAGAGTCGGTACAACTAAAAAAATGAAGTTTAATCCGCCAAATACTTGGTATATATATAGTCTAACAATCTGCCAGTTGGTTCTTAAATAATGAGGACGTATGTCAAACGATTTTGAAGAAAACCTTGATGATGCCATTGATTTTAAAAGACTCTTTGCTGCCCTGCGAAGATGGGCTTGGCTTTTGATCTTGGTGACTGTTCTAGGCGTTGCTTCCGCTTATTTTTATTCTCGTCAGCAAATACCAGTTTATGAAGCCACCACAAATATTCTCGTAACGCGCAATTCACAGCAAACCATTGGAGATATCTCGCAATCCCTGAATCTTACCCAACTGGTTGAAACCTATGTACGCATGTTGACCTTGAATGAATTTTTGGGAATTGTCTCCGAACGACTGGGTTATACGGTCATAAGTGGAAACGTGAAAGTTGCCGCGTTGACCAATACCCAGGTCATCCAGTTGCATGTGCAGGATACCGACCCGGCCCGCGCCGCCTTGATCGCCGATACCATGGTGATCGTATTGGGTGAGCAGAACGAATCCCTGCAAGCCGGGCGCTACTCCGAAGCGGAAAGAAGCCTGGATATCCAAATTGCAGACCTGGAGACGCGCATTGCAGATGTGCAGGCCAAATTGGATGAAGCCAAAACGGATGCGCTTGTCAAGCAGATCGCCGAAGCCCAGACCAATATTGATGCCACGGTCAGCGCCATTAAAGCGGTCACTCTGGACCTGCAGCGTCTCAGAACCATGACCTGGTATGGCGCTCGTTTTGGCCTGCGCGAAAAGGAATCCCTGCTGGTGGAACAACAAGCGCAATTTGATCGCCTGAACGCACAACTCGCGAACCAGCAAACCAAATTAACCGATCCCCAGGTACAGGCGGATGCCAACCTGCTTTCTTCCATCCAAACCCAGATCACTTATCTGGAAGGACAGATCGAAAAGACCCATCTGAGCATTGAAGATACTCAAAAAGAGATCGAGTTCCTCAAGCCGTTGATCACAGAGGGTGACTTTAACTCCGTGGTCGTGGAAAAGGAAAATTTCCTGAAGACCCAGCAATCCCTGCTAACGTCCTACCAGAATGTTTATACAAACCTGCTCAGCACGGAGGATATCAAACGCTCCACTAATGAGATCGACAACCTTAAGCAGAATTTGGAGCTATACCAGAATCGCTACCTTGACCTCTTGAACAGCCGTGAGAACATCAAAAATCAGAAATTACAGAACATTCCCACCATTGAACAAGTCAGCCCGGCTGCCGCGTCGGAAAGACCTGTGAAGCCGCGCACCAGCTTGAATACCCTGCTTGGTGGTGTGGCCGGATTGATCCTTGCCTTGAGCTTTGTTCTTTTGCGCGACATGACGGATGATGCGATTAAAGGCCGCGAGGATGTGGAGAGTCTGCTCAACACCAAGGTGGTCGGCTACGTGGTGGATAATAAAAATGAAGTGGATGGGGAAGGTATCTATGTTGCGCGCGCGCCGCGTTCCCCGGTAGCAGAAGCTTTCCGTGCCTTGCGTACCAACCTGGAATTCTCCGCCAAAGATACACCTATAAAGAGTCTGATCGTCACCAGCGGCGGACCTGGAGAGGGAAAGACAACGGTTGCCTCCAATCTCGCTGCCATTCTGTCTCATTCAGGAAAAAAAGTGATTTTGATGGACGCAGACTTACGCCGCCCGCGGGTGCACAAATATACTGGCGTTTCTAATACCGTTGGATTGAGCGATATCCTTGCAGCTGAACAAAAGATTGAGATTAATGATTATCTGCAAACCCTTGAAAACCTGCCGGATTTGCATCTCTTGCCCAGTGGCGGGCTTCCTGCCAATCCAAGCGAATTGCTTGGATCTGAAAAAATGAAGCAGCTGCTGGCCGACCTTTCAGGATCATATGATTACATTATTATCGATGCCCCACCAATGCTGGTGTCTGATCCGCAGGTGCTTCTGGGTTTGGTGGATGGTGTTTTGCTTGTGTTGGTGCCTGGCAAGACGCCCCGCGATGTTGTGTCGGCAGTTAAAGAACAGGTCAGTCATACCGGCGTGCGCCTTTTGGGTGTTGTGTTTAATCGTTTGAAACAAGGCAAACGGTCTGGTTATTACGGCGGATATTCGGGCAGTTACTATAATACCTACTATTCCTCGAGCTATTACGCCCAAGATGATACAGAAGCAAATGGCGCAGTCAAGAAAAAAGGTCTGTTTAAAAAAGAGTAAAAAGCGCGCCTAGGGGCATCGGCTTAAGAGGTTAGCATGCCAGGTCAACAAAGAACAGTCTGCCCGCATTTAGGGTTGCGCCAGGATAATGCAACCCACATGGGATTTCCCTCGGTTGCCAATTTTTGTTTGAATTGCAGGAATCCCACCCTGCCCAGCCTTGGGCATCAAAAGAGCCACTGCCTCGGCAGAGCGCATGTCGAATGCCCGGTTTATCTGGCGCAGGGGCGGGTTTCCATGCCGGCGGATTTGCGTGGAACCGCCTTACCAATCAGCGGGAATTTATTGAAGTTCATCCCGATTTTTGTTATCGTTTTGTTGGGTATTACCTTTTTTGTGGTCCGTCCCTTGCTTTGGCCCAAAGGTTCACAGATAGATGTCCCAGAGCCAATCCTGCCCCTTGTTGTTCAACCAACTATGATATCTGCGCCTGCCGCTCAAGATCCGACGCCCACCTTATCAGAATCTGTCGCTGTAGTGCCCATTCCCAGTTCAACTCCCGAATTACCTCGCCCCATTCTCGCTTTTGAGGTAACTCGTGTCCCTTTAGGTGGAAACCAGACCTATCTTATTCATGTCGTTAAGGAACAGGAAACCCTGGACCTAATTGCAGTCAATTACAATACGACCGTCCAGGCTATCATCGCAGTCAATTACAAGATTACACCTCCCGTCTGGGTGGATTACCCAATCGTTGTTCCGGTAGGCGCAGAAGACGAGACCGGTCTCCCATCATTTACTGTGTATGAGGTAAATGACGAGGAACTGATCTCCTCTAAATTGCTTGCAGAGAAGTTAACAGTTGATGTGGAAAGTCTGGAACGCTATAATGGTTGCAGTAATGATTGTCAGTTTGCAAGGGGGGTCATTGCGTAGTTCCAATCGCGCTGTCCATGCGTCAGCATTTTCTGTCAAGGGGAATGTTGGCGCTTTTGATTCTGACTCCGCTGGGCAGATTTACTGTCAGGACAAAAGGCTGTGAGACCATACCCGGTTGTTTTTGTACCTTCAGCCGGTATGTCCACGACTGATTTTCATCGTCCCATGTTACGACATTGGCTGGAAGGTTATATTCAAATATGGTATTTGTAGACTGGCGTGTTGGCGTGATTACCATCATGCCAAAGACCTGCGCGCCTGAGATATCCTCGCTGCCAAGGTCGTCTGTGCGGGCAGGGATGGTCTGACCTAACATCGTGGATTCTGCTTCGATCTGTTTTGGATTTGAGCGTAATAACTCTGTTCCCTTGGGGTATGTATATTCGCAAGTAGCCCCAATGACATTCTTCAATGTTATAAATTGGGTCTGGTATCACACTTGGAGATGTTGGTGGAAGAAGGTATCTCAAGGTGCCATAGGGTTCACAAACAATACTGGCCTTTGAAAGATTGGTTTGTTTTACCTGCAAAAAACCGATGGGGATTTCTGGGGTAGTCAAATCAATATTGTATTCAAATGCCATCTCCATAACTGCATTCGATTTGTTGTACCCCATATTGGTATCCACTGTCATCAGGTAATCAGAGTTTTGCGGGATGCGTACGGAGCCGTCCCAATTCCTGCGTTCCAGAAATTTGCCCGCTTCTTCATTGTCAAATTGCAAAAGAAGGTGCTTTTCATCAAGGAGTTCAAGCATCACAGGCATGAGTTTGGTCCATACTTGTCCGCGCGCGTTCAGTATTTTTTCCAGTAAAGGTTTCGCAAGTTTGCTGATGAATTGTTTACGGTCCCACTTGCCGGCTACGCCTTTGGGTCGTGTTTCCTCGGCGGAGCGCATATAATCCAGCACGTTCTCATGAGTGATGGGGAAACTTACGTTATCAACACGCACTGGTCCTAGTGTTTCCAGCAGGCGTACGATCATATGCGTGTCCATGGCGATGACGCCGTTTGCGGAAGTTGATTTGGAATAAGAGTAAAAATATTCTGCCCAAGAAGCGGTGGTTGGGAAGTTCGTGAACCAATTCGAATCTCTGAATAGCAACATTTCGATATTCATGAACTCCTCAAATTGCCAGGGTGGAATGGGGTGGGGTTTGCTGAGATCATCCACTAATTCTGAAGATTCAATATTGATACTGATCAACTTCCCATCCATCACTACTGCTGAGCCTGCCGCAGTTAGGTACCCGCCTGTTGGACGCAGTTCATCTTCATTTTGCATGAGAATTAAATAGGTCTGGGGACCAGCTTCGCCGCCTCCCAGTAATTGTGGAGCAATGCGGACCATGCTCAAGGCGTCTTCCATGGGGAATGCACCCGAAAGCGAGTTGAAAAGCGGATCGATCTTACCTTCCACAATATTTTTTATCTTTGGGATCAATATCCCCGCATCGATCTTTTTTCGCGCTTCTTGAGCCTGCGCCAGCGAGATCTGCGCATTCAACAACTGCGGGCTTGCAGATTGTAATTTCAGAAGCAGGTCCATCACCTCCAATGGCTGGTCGTTTAACAATGCGGTTTCAATTGCAGGTGTAATCGCATTCAATCCCTCGTCTGCTGCGCTCGCGAGGTTCTGCGCCAGAGCAAGAACCGGCTCTGCCTGACTGATCGTTCCGCCGTATTTAGGGATCCAAGCCAGGTATGGTGCCATCCATAGATAGGGTCGTACTTCAGTCTCAAGCGTATCTAGGTTAATTCGCAGCTCATGTACTTTACTGGCCATTTCCGGTAGCTTCTCGAGATCGGGCGTCGGGATAAGGTAGGTTTCCAATGTGTTTGCTTTCGTTTCAATCGCCAGTACGTGTTGATAAATATTCCAAGCCTTCCAGCCGAGAAAAGTTATGGCAAACAGCACTAGAAGAGAGAATGCCATGACTGCCTGCTTTGAGATATTCCGCTTGGCGGGGGGGGGCACATGATCGGTGTTCAGGCGTTTTTGTTCCATATTCACCATTTCGGCCAGTTGTTCAATCCCTTTGCGCTGCCAGTCGCTGAGTGTGCTGTTCGCGGATGGCTGGGGTTCATTGCCTGTAAAGCGATATGTTGCCCGCTCAAGATCAGTGAGTCCATCTATGCGGCCATATACAAAGAATAAAATGGAATTATCAAGGCTTTCCCAGGCATCTCGCAGGCTGGAGGGAAAAGGCTCCCCGCGTAAAAACGGAGCGAAATACTGCGCCGCAAGGATTCCAAACACCCCCCAGCGTGTATCCAGTCTTTTTCCCTTGCGCGGCGGGTTGGGCGGCATCATTTTGCGAAAAACGTCCGTTACCACTTGTACAAGCTGTTCCCCGGATGATTTGCTTGTTCCTGGAACTTCCCAGGGATGATCGTTCAGCATATCCGGGGTGCGTAGGTTTGAAAGGATTTCTTTCAATAGCTCAATATGTGATGTGTCTGTTTTTTTCATTTATATAAATGGGAGTATTTTTGGGGTCAGATTGTCTAATGAGAAGGATTCCAAATCCGTAAAAAATCCGTAATGATTTTACTGTACCAATTCATTATAATGTAGCCATTGACTAATTGGATATCAATCCTCTAGATTAATAAATTTTTTAAAGGAGAATAAAAATGAATATAAAAAATCGTTTTGTAATCGCGGTAGCTCTGGCTATGGTGCTTGTTTTGATCGCAGCCGGAACATGGGCTGCGCCTAAATTAGCAGGCACTGTCCCGCCTGTTCCTGAGACGGGTGGATCAGCGGCGGACACAAGTGGATTGGTTCCTGCTGTCGGCGCCCCGGCTTGTGTCGGCGGGCCGGTAGATATGCGGACCGCGATATTCACACCAAATGAGACTGTTTGTATCAGCGTTTTGAATGTGGCAGACCCTGTTACTGCTTATGTCGCAGCTCCGGAAGGGAAAACCTTTGTTGGCGATGTATTCAAGGTCACCGCCCCTTCCACGGATACCATTGTCAAGGTCTGTTACGCTTACCCGACCGAACTTGCTTCCAAAGAAGCTAAAATTTACAAACTGAACGAGGAAGCAACCCCGTTTGTTTGGATTGAAGTTCCCGGCGCAGTTGTCGCGGATGGCACCCTCTGCGTTTCAAGCGCTGTGGGTCCAACAAGCAATATCGGTGTCTTTGCCTTGATCGGTAACCCATAATTTCCTGGCTTGTATCTAACATAAAAATCGGGAAAGACAGCCTGTCTTTCCTGATTTTATTTTAAGCCTTGGGTTTGACAAATAATAGGCGGGATAATAACGCTGGAAATTTACTTGCCAATTATATTGACAAGAATTATTGTTTTATGTTCACTTAAACTGTGTGTATTTTGGCAGGTTCTAAGGAAAAAGGAATAGTATAATAATTTTATCCACTGAGAAATTTCGATCGAGAATACACTCCTTGTTGGTATCAAATAAAATGGTTGTGTCAACCAGATTTCCTTTCAAATTTTTATAACCTTTGTCACATATCCAAGATTAAACCTGTCAATGTCATCCATTCAATGTAGAAATTGCGGTTTTGTTAATCCTCCAAACATGCGTTTTTGTGGGAATTGCGGCCTGCGTCTATTGGCGACGGGCGTCCTGCCTGTTATTGAACCTATTCCCGATCACGAAGGTGCCAACCAGCTGGGCGAATTAGTCGGGGCAGATTTGTTGGATAGATTCAGACAGGCAGGTCTTGAAGCCACTGGTCAGCACCGCAAGGTAACAGTGCTGTTTGTAGATTTATCAGGATATACCCATCTTTCCGAGCAGCTTAATGATAGCGAACAGGTATACGAATTGGTGCAACGCTGTACTAAAATGTTCGCGAATGATGTATATAAGTATGATGGGATGGTGGATAAATTCACCGGGGATGGATTGATGGCTCTCTTTGGCGCGCCTATAGCACATGAGAATAGTGCCGAACTTGCCATACGCGCTGCGCTCGACATGCAATCTGATCTGGAAAAATTGAGCGCGGAACTTAAAGACCGCCTCGGTTCGGACATCAAGGCGCACATTGGCCTGCATTCGGGTAGTGTCGTGGTCGGAGGGATTGGCTCGAACATGATGATGAATTACACTGCCATTGGCGATGTGGTCAACATGGCCAGCCGCATTGAAACTGCGGCTGATTCCGGCACAATTCTTGTCAGCGATGTTGTATATAAACAGGTACGTACCTTATTTGATTTTGAGGCGGTTCCGCCCTTGCACTTGAAAGGTGTCAGCCAGCCGGTCGTTACTCATCGTGTACTTGGGACGAAAACCAAGCCGGGTTCGGTGCGTGGGATCGAAGGTTTATACGCTCCGATGGTTGGTCGTGACGGTGAACTTGCACGTCTGAACCAGACTGTTAATGCCATGAATAGTGAAAAATTGGGGCGTTTCTCTGCGGTCAGCGGGGAGGCGGGTATTGGGAAGAGCCGATTGATTTCAGAATTTAAATTCTTCCTATCACAACTACCGGTGCAGGTCCTGGAAGGCTATAGTCTGATCTATCGAAAGGGTATCTCCTATTGGATTTTCCAGGATATGCTCCTGCGCTTGCTGGATGCGGATGCTGAAACTCCGAGAAGCGAATGCCAGGCCAGATTACGTGAGCGTGTTATCCGTGTATTGCCCAACCGGGTCGATGATGTTTTGCCCTATCTCGAGCAGATGCTCTCTTGCCGCTCTCAAATCCTGAGACGGCAAAACGGATCAACTATTTGGCGGCTGAACAGCTTCGTCAGCAAATATTTCTGGCTGTCCGAGATCTAATCCTCGCAGAAACAAGTCAGAAGCCGGTTGTGTTGATCCTCGAGGATTTGCATTGGGCAGATTCGGGTTCTTTGGAATTGCTCGAGTTTTTAATGGATAGTCTGGTTAAAAATCCAATCGTGATCGTGGCTGTATCCCGTTCTTTTGGGGATGGAAAACTCGCTGATATTACAAAAAGGGCCAGTGAACTTCTCCGGTTGCGGTTCACAGATTTATCGCTGAAGAGCCTGTCTCCAGATCAAAGTGACCGGCTTTTCTCGCAACTATTGGCGATCCAGAACATGCCGGAGGCGATGCGTGCTCATATTGTTCAACTGGCCTCCGGTATTCCCTTGTATCTGGAGGAAATTCTGCGCATGTTGATGGATCGAAACCTGCTGATTCGGGTCGATGGGCATTGGCGGCTTGCAGACAAGGTCGACCTTATCCTATTGGGTGTTCCCGATACCATCGAAGGATTGATCCTGACGCGTTTTGATCATCTTGAATTGATTCAGCGCCATATTTTGAAAGTTGCAAGTGTGATCGGCCGCTCATTTACACGCGCCATCATTATTGAATGCCTGCCAACCCTCACCGTCGAGGAAGTTAATCAATCCATGCGCGTCTTGCTCGAACGTGAGTTTATTCTCCCCGACCTGTCGCCTGGCGGCGAGTATATGTATAAGCACGTTCTGGTTGCAGACACGATTTATAGTACTTTACTTAAGCGCGAGCAGAAGGAATTGCATGGCCGGGTGGCTGAGACCATTGAAAAGCTGTTTGCGGATAATCTCGAAAACCAGATTGATGTTCTTGCCCGCCATTATTTTTGGAGTGACCACGAAGAGCGTGCCCTTTATTACTTGATTTTGGCCGGACAGAAGTCTGCGCGCAACTACAATACGGCACAGGCGCAAAAATATTTTGAAGACGCGTTGTCGTTATTACCCAAAGTCGAACACCTGCCCCAACAGGCTATTCAGATTCATGTCGGATTGGGAGATGCTCTGTCATTGGCTGGCGACTATCCGAATACACGGGCGGCTTATGGGCGCGCCGCCCGATTGATTGCCGAGGATAAGAATGTCAGTCCTGAAATTGCCTGTAGTATACAAAGAAAGATCGGAATGACCCATGAAGGTCAGGGTGATTATGATCAAGCATTGGTCTGCCTTGGGATTGCACGTAAGATACTTTTGGAGAATGGGCTGGATTCACCCGCTGAACTCTCTCAAATCCTGAATGATACTGGTTGGATTTACTTTCGCCGCAGCAATTTGGACGAGGCCGAGAATTACCTGATGCAAGCCCAGACCCTGGCTGAAAAAGCTGCCCGCTTGGATGTTGTTTCATCGGTTTACAACCGCCTTGGCGGGGTACATTATCAAAAGGATCAGTTAAAACAGGCTCGTATTTTCGTTGCTAAGAGCATCTCCATTCGTGAAGAGATCGGCGATATTTTGGGTGTTGCGCGTTCATATAATAATCTTGGCAATCTTGGCTGGAAACTGGGCGACTGGGATGAGGCTTTGGATAATTTTAAGCGTAGCGCAGAATTACAGACGAGGCTGGGCGATATGGAGGGGATTATTATGCTCAATGGTAATCTGGGGCTGCTGCAGATTGACCGTGGTAATACAGATGAGGCTCGGCAATACCTGGAAGAAGCGTTGAATCAAGCTGAGCAAATCGGTCATAATTTTCATATTGCATTGTCTAATCATAATCTGAGCGTACTTTTCAATGCTCTTGGAGAATGGTCACTTGCTCTTGAACACAGCTTGCGAAGTGAAGCATTGCTCAAGAGTCTTGGAGAAAAAGCTACCTTGGTGGATGTGTTCGTGAATAAGGGTAGTATTTACCTTGGAATGAATGACCTTATAAAGGCTGCCCAGTGTGGAGAATCCGCTGTTTCCTTGCTGGCTGAATTTACCGCCGATACTGACACAGAAGTCAAAGGGACCGCCTTGAGATTGCTGGGCGATGTTGCCTTGGCCATGAATAATGCGGACGAAGCCGAAAGACAATATCGTCAGGCGGAGCAGATCTTTGAAGCGACTGACAATCATTTGGAGCACGGACGTTTACTGATGCGGCGGGCACGTCTTGCTGCGCTTAAATCAGACCGCGAACTTTCCAAATCCTATCTTAAGAATGCAGAAAGAACCTTCAATCAATTAGGCGCTCGTTTGGATATCCAAAAACTGGATACCCTGGAACGGGAGTTGCATTTTCCTCACAATTCATAATTTTATTGCTCGTTCTTTTCTATATTTTTGCTTAATTTAAAAAGCCCCCGACTTTTGAGGTCGGGGGCTTTTATGTTCTTTATGTCTATTGTATTATTGGTCGAGCAGGAAGAACGATGTAGCTGTGTTGGAATTTTCAGCATCCGGACTTTCCCCGGCTGCAAAGCCATCCATGAATGTGGGATCTGAAATAGTACCGGCCCATGTACCGCGAGCCCCAGCCCACGTTCCACGTGCGCCAGCCCACGTGCTGTAACCGCCGGCCCATGTACCGCGAGCCCCAGCCCACGTTCCACGTGCACCGGCCCATGTACCGCGAGCTCCAGCCCACGTTCCGCGCGCACCAGCCCAGGTTCCGCGAGCTCCAGCCCAAGCGCCATATTCACCGGCCCAGGTTCCGCGAGCTCCAGCCCAGGTTCCGCGAGCTCCATCCCATACTCCGTAACCGCCAGCCCAGTCTGCGTATGGATCATATAAGCGGAAGGTAGCGGTAGCTTCGTCGTAGTATGAGTAGCCTTCGTAATGGATCGTTCCAGCCAGGTCGGCTTGGATATCCATCCCGTCATTGGCGGTTCCGCTGACTTCAGCGAAGACTGCGTCAGGAGCATTTACCATGCCCGCGCCCTGCTGCCACATGCTGTATAAGGCGTCGGTGGTGTTCGCATCCACCCATGGGAGGGCAGTGCCTGTTAACCGCATTTTGACTTCGTTAGGAGTAAGGGCAGGGTTGTTTGAAATAACAAGTGCCGCGACACCTGAGACGACCGCTGTCGCTTGCGAGGTTCCTGCCAGATTGAAATAGGATTTTTTAATCCAATTATCCGGATATTGTTTGACAAGCACTGATTTTGCCGGTACCACTGAGGTGATGTGTCCACCTGGAGCGATTAGATCGGGTTTTACAAAACCATCCAGGGTAGGTCCTGTACCAGAAAACGGAGTAATATAGTCGTCGTTCCAGTCTGCGGGGGTGAAATTGTCAGTGAATGCACCTACTGTGATAACGTATGGGTTATTCCCCGGAACCGTGACGGTCATAGGATCTGGTCCGTTATTGCCCGCGGCAACAATCACGGTCAAACCATTTGCCCAAACCTGGGTTACTGCTTGATTAAGAGGATCAGCCCAATATGGAGATTGAACCGGAGCGACTAGGGAGAGATTGACGATCCGGATATTATAGCGTGCTTGATTTTCGAGAACCCACTGAAGCCCCATGATCACTGTTTCGTAGGTGCCGTATCCGGTTTCATCCAGAACGCGCACACCAGCAAGTTTGACATCTGGAGCTACTCCATTCCAGTCGCCATCTGCGCCCTTCTGGCTGTTGGCAATGATACCGGCGACGTGGGACCCGTGGCCGTTGGGATCAATGGGTTTGCGGCTTGAGGAAATAAAATCCTTCCATGCAACAATACGATTGGATTTATTGTTCGCGCCTTTTGCTAACATCGGCAATTCGCCGAATATACCTGTATCGAGTACTGCCACGGTCACGCCAGAGCCGATCACTCCCTCTCCCCAAACGATATCAGCACCGATCACGTTCGGATAGTCGGTGGTGGTAACGCCTTTTTCCTTATTCTTTTCTTCAACATTACTATCTTTACTATCTTTCTTCTTTTCCTTGTCATCCTCGCCAGGTTTATCATCATCGCTGGATTGAATAGTTCCATTAGGCACGACTGCGACGATTTCTTTTTCCAGGCGTAATCGGGCAGCGGCCTGATCGGTAAGCAGTGCGCCAACGGAGCGAATAATATCCAAACGCCCTGGCTTTTTGCCAGGCCTGCAAGACAGGTAACAATTGTCTCAACTTCGGCGGCCTGGCGATCGTGACCGATTTCTCGGTTTTAGACCCGTGGCTTTGCGTCGTCGGTTTTCACCGATTTTGCCTTTTCGTTTCTTTTATAGTTACATCATATCACTTTCCGAAGAAAATACTATATCCTTACAAAACTGATAAAAATTCCTGGCGTAATTATCCCGTGTCAGGAATAATGTAGGTGTAAGACTCGAATAAATCGCACGCTTTGGTTATCCGTAATTATCCTTTCGCGCGATTTTGATAGGCTCTACTATTATGTTTGCTTCAGCAGACAGGCCGAGAAGTTTGATTATATTTGAACGAGTAATATACGCGTTTCCTTCAATTAAGACCCTTCCATTAATATCTTTAATCGGTTTGACTGCAAGCATACCAACCTCAAGCTCCTTAAGCGTAATCTCCCTGACTCGGTTTTCTTCCGGAATGGGCTGAAAGCTGTGCAGGGTGGTTAGCGCTTGAATGACTTCTGGCATATAACGATTTAGAGTGGCTTTTAACTTGGCAAGGATCTCGTCATGCATAAAACCCTTTAACAGAAGTTGATCATAGTCTATGCAGATCTTGAGAATATGCGATCCCAGATCAACCATATAGATTTCCGGGAAAGATGGATCAAGGCACAGATCATCAATCGAACGATCTTGACCGATGATCACTTTCGTAACCAGTTCAAGGCGGGGTATGTTTTTCAATAGTTTACTGGCTGCAAAGGGGTGGTTTGAAAATATCACAGCCTCTGGCGCATTGAACATCTGGTTATCTTCAATTTTATCCAGCATCTGTTGTGAAAAAGTGATCCAGCCTAATTGCGAAAGAGCGGCTGCCATCTCATATTGCCAACCGTTGTTAATTTTTAGCTTCTTTAACAATATGAGCGACAAGTTGTTGGGTGCGTAATGAGCGCCCATACGCTTTGGGATTAACGATTGCCAGTACTTCTGTAAGCATACTAATGGATTCTTTTAGTGTGTTTTCAAGAAGCTCTTTTTCAGACATGATCAATTGGTACTGTCTTAAGCCGGCGTTTAATGATTGGGTGAGTAATTTGCCTGAACAGGGCTTGGAGAGGAAGCGAAATATTTGACCCTTATTAATGGCATCCATGGCTGTTGGCAGGTCAGCATTGCCAGTCAGGATCATGCGAACGGTGTTAGGAGCTAAGTCCATTGCCTGAGTTAGAAATTTAATTCCATCCATTTTTGGCATGCGGAAATCCGATACAATCACGGCATAAGGACCGCTGCTGGAAATCTTTTCCAATCCTTCAAAGCCACTTTCAGCGACATCAATATTGTATTGCGTACTCAACTCGCGCCGGAGTGAATTGAGCAGGAGAATTTCATCGTCAACAAGAAGAATTTTATCAGTCATAATTTGCTCTTCTAGGTAAACGAATGGTAAACGTTGTCCCCTTGCCGGTCTCGCTCTCGAATTCCAATGTGCCGCCATGTTTTTTAACGATCACAGTATATGCAATCGCCAGCCCCTGGCCTGTTCCACGGCCTATATCCTTGGTTGTAAAAAAAGGATCAAAAATCTTGCTTTGGATTTCTTTTGGGATACCTGTTCCGTTGTCAGTGATACTCATTTCGATTAATTCTCCCGCTTGACGGCTGGCAATAACAATCTGACCTTTCTCTTCGCCAGAGTCTTGAATGGCGTGGATGGCATTAATTATTATATTAAGCACGACCTGACTCAACTCGATGGGTAGACACTCCACACCAGGAAGATTTGGGTCGAGGTCGGCTTTGATTTCCGCTATAATTTT
This sequence comes from Candidatus Villigracilis saccharophilus, assembly GCF_016711665.1. Taxonomy (NCBI): domain Bacteria; kingdom Bacillati; phylum Chloroflexota; class Anaerolineae; order Anaerolineales; family Candidatus Villigracilaceae; genus Candidatus Villigracilis; species Candidatus Villigracilis saccharophilus. The sequence goes on along the minus strand of NZ_JADJSO010000005.1, from coordinate 54,343 downwards.
CCATTCGTTGCGGGAAAGGGAAATGGCATTCTGAATGATTTGATTCAGGTCGGCGATCTCCTTGTTCTCACTTCCAGGGTGTGTGAAAAACGCATGGCAGTTACAATGTGGGAAATACGGTCGATGCCTTCGAGCGATTGTTCTATCGCTTTAGGTGCTTCTTGCTTGAAGTATTCCAATTGTGCAAAGGTGACATCTTTCTCTGAATCAATCGCTAATAAAGGAATTTTGATCCCAGTTTTGACCGCGTCTTTTTGCTGATCTAACTTATCGAGCCATCCAAGAATAGTATCCAGTTGTTGGCCCAAAAAACGCAAATTGCTGCCTACCAATTGGGTAGGTGTGTTTATTTCATGGGCTACCCCAGCAGCTAATTGGCCAATGGCTTCCAGTTTATTAGACCGCCCCACTTGATCTTCCAGTAATCGCCGTTCCGTAATATCGGATCCAATCAATAGAAAACCGGGATGTTCCTTATCTTTTAAAAACAGGGGTGTCAGAGTGATGCCCAGAATACGTATATCATCTGTTTGATTCCGTAGGAGAATATCGGCCATTCTGATATTTTTGTTGCTCTTCACGCATTCCGCAGCCTCTTGTGCGATTTTTTCCCGATTCCAATTAATCGGCAGGTCAAAAAAATCCAAACCGACAACATCATCTGAAGACAACGATAATAGTTTGCTGGCTACATCATTCCATAGAGTCACCATTCCATTATTGTCTACTCCGATCATAATAGAGGAGATCGAACTAATGATCAGGTGAATTTCATTGTATGCTTCAGAAAGTGCTTTCCGCCCTAGCTCGTGTTCAGTGATTTCATGTTTTAGGTCCAGGTTGACCTGGACGAGTTCTGCAGTACGATCTTCAATAAGCTTTTCCAGTTCGTCTCGTGAGTGCCGGAGCCTGTAATCGGCGGCTTCCAAAGATTGCAGCATTTCATTAATCGCATTGCCAAGGGATGATATTTCATCTTTACCCCTGACAGGTACCCGATCGGCCAAGTCCCCGCTTAAACGCACCCCGATGACTGACCTGCTTAAACTGACAATACGAGAAGTGACTTGACTGTCTAGTAAGTAAAGGGCTGTAAGAATAAAGAAAAGGCTGCCAAAGAATACAATGTAAATAAAAAATAGGATCGTATCATACCCATGATTATAGATATCCCTGTCCATTGCAGCCTTTAAGATCATGACTGGATTATTAAACACATCCTCAACCATCATGTAACCAGCAATATTTTTAGAGTTGAGTGGGTTGATGGATATCGCAGGCCCGCTGTCAGTCACCTGCTTGGCTCCTTCAAATTCAAGACGTAATGCTGAATTTATATAAGATTCGATTTGAATGGATAATTGAGTGGTATTAGATAATTGAGCGGCGAAACTGTCCCCCAGGAATCGTCCGATCACCAATATGCCGTGCTGCGGTCCCTCAGATCTACTGGTCAATATTGGATGATATGCCATAAGGATTGGTTGGTCGTTTATTAATACAAATCCAGCAGACCCAGATTTTAGATTGGAGTTTTGTGAATTGGGAAGATTGATGATCTGGTCAAGAAGATTCGCAGAAATGGCCAAAGTTTCATTTTTAATTAAGTCGTATCCATGGGATGTGATCACTTGACCGGATTTATCCATGATTATAAAAAAATTTATGTTTAGATTGATAAAGGTATCAGGGGTTATATTCGAAGCAATAAAGGCTGGATTTAAATTCTCTGTAAAGGCGTAAGTATCATCCCAGGTGGCATAGTCACTTGCATGAGATAATAAATTGTTTTTTTCAGTGGTGACTGCATTGAATGCGCGTTGTACATTTTTAATACAATACTCTTCTTCAAGATTGGAGAAGCTCTTTAATAAAATGAAGCGGGCTGATGCATTTACCAAGCTGATAATTAGGAGAGAGATGGTAACAATGATAATTATTGACTTGTTTCTTAAAGTCATGGAGGACTCCAATGTGAAAATTCGTTCTACAACCTGAGCGTTTCCTTTAATCAACTAATCAACTAATCAACTTTATTATAGTCCAGACCACTTTTCAGTTACATTGCGCAAAAATAGTGCCTCTGCTGAATTGCGGCAAAAGAGCAGTAAAATTGATTCTCCGTTGAATTTTTGGAGGTATCATGGGCGAATTAACTTATCAAACAGCGCAGGATTATCTGACATCCCTAGTCCCGCCGCGCGAACAGGTATTGTTGGAAATGGAGAGCTATGCTGAAAAGCATGATTTCCCCATTATCGGTCCCGCTTGCGGATATTATTGTTATCACTTGGCGCGTATGATCGGCGCCAAATCCATCTTTGAGTTGGGGTCGGGCTATGGCTACTCAACCGCGTGGTTTGCGAAGGCTCTACAGGAGAATGGCGGAGGCGTGGTTCATCACACAGTCTGGGACGAGGAGCTATCAAAAATGGCCAGCAGTTACATGTTAAGGCTGGGATGTATTGACCTTGTCCAGTTTCATGTTGCTGAGGCTGTTGAAACTCTTGGCAAGCAATCGAGTCTGTTTGATATCATTTTCAACGACATTGATAAGGAAGCCTACCCTGAGTCGTTGGGACCGATTAAGGAGAAACTGCGTAGCGGAGGGTTGTTGATCATTGATAACATGCTCTGGAGCGGACGGATTTTCGATGAAAAAGATGTTTCACCCGCGACGGAAGGTGTGCGTGAATTTACACGGCGCATTACTGCTGATAAGGATTGGATCGTTTCGCTTGCGCCCATGCGCGACGGGATGATAATAGCCTATAAAAAATAAGAGGAAAACTCATGACAGACTTCAATCAGGTGCCAAATCGTCGCAGATCCAGTAACTCAATTAAGTGGCAATATTATCCCAAAGATGTGCTCCCTATGTGGGTCGCGGATATGGAGTTTCCCGCGCCTAGACCGATCTTGCGCGCGCTTCATAAAGCGGTGGATCATGGTGTGCTTGGATATGAACTCCCATCGAATGCACTAAAGGAGACTGTCGCCTCCCGCATGGATAAGTTATACGGCTGGAAGGTCAAGCCTGAAGCGGTTGTGACGGTAACCGGAATTGTCAGCGGTTTTAGCGTTGCAGCGCGGATTGCCTGTACGACCCAAAAAGGTGTGCTCATACAAACACCCGTCTATAATGAATTTCATGAAGTGAAAAATAACATCGGCATTCCGCAGCTTGAGTCTCCATTGATCAAGCGTGTGGTTGGAAATATTCTCAGTTACGAAATTGACTGGGATGTATTTGAAATGCAAGTTAAGAAAGCTGGGATGTTCTTGTTGTGTAACCCGCATAATCCATTGGGTCTTATCTTTTCTCGTAAAGATCTGAGGAAAATGGCAGAACTCTGTATCAAGAATAATGTCTTGATCGTCTCAGACGAAATTCATTCCGAACTGCTCTTGGATGATAACAAATTTACCCCGTTGGCGAAATTGTCTGCTGAGATCGCAAAGCATACTATCACTTTGGTCGCTCCATCCAAGACTTTCAACATCGCTGGGTTGTTCTGTGGTTTTGCGATTATTACCGATAATGAATTGCGCGATCGCTATGAAAAGGAAGTCAATCACCAGCGTATGCATGTTGGCAGTATGGGATTAATTGCTGCCCAGTCAGCTTTATCTGGTGAGTGTGATGGATGGCTTAAGGAACTTCGTGGCTATCTGACAGACAATCGCGATTTTCTTGTGGAATATGTGACCGAATACATGCCACAAGTCCGTTTGACGGTGCCTGATGCTACCTATCTCGGTTGGCTTGATTTCACTCAGACTGGATTGATCGGTTCGCCTTATGAATTCTTCTTAAAATACGCCAAAGTCGCTTTCAGTGATGGGAAGCTGTTCGGCGCGAGTGGGGAAGGTCATGTCCGCTTAAATTTTGGGACTTCGCGCAAACTGCTTGAACAGGGTCTTGATCGGATATTGAAAGCGCTCAAATCAATATAAATTATAAAAGGCCCTCAGGGTTCAATAACCTTCAGGGTCTTTTATAAAAAAACGGATGAGGGTTAACTCATCCGTCAGAATTTCATTATATTAGGAAAGGCACGACTCAGCAGCCTTCATATCGTTTGGGGAACGTCTGGTGCTCAAGTTTGGACTTGGACCAGGTCAGTGCGTTTCGACCTTCCCAATTTTATGTTGTTCAGGTGGTGTATCTATCGCAACCTCCTTTTAGCAACTCTATTTTTTTTGAGAATATCTGATTTCTAAAGGACAGGTTCAAATCAGATCAGGGTCTACGATCTTTCCCTTGGTGTCAATTAGGTGGTATATGTTCTGGTGCGACCTCCTTTTTGTTTCTGTCTTTAGAATACTACAAAAGAAGACACGGTACATTAAAATTACCTATTAGTTTTGTAAGAAGTCGCATAGGTTAACCATTCGCTTGAATGACTTTTTTCTCTATTTCAAAGCTGTATCGATCATACCTCGCAGATTTGCTATTATTGATTCAAATTCAGAATTTTGCATACCGGCATCATTTAATTGAACCGTGAATTTCTCTCCATTTCTTTGGATTTCCAGATCGTATGAAAAACAATCAGCGCAGCCCGCTCTATCAATTTTATTCGCTGGGATTGAATTAAGGGCTATAACCTGTTGTGTTAATTCTGATAATATATCCGCTGTAAGTTCACCCATAATTGCTTTGTTTGTCTTTTCGTCTGTAACGGTATATTTTCCATCTGATGCGATATCAATCGAACGCGATAATCCCATAATGCCGCCAGAGTAACTCATTCTGATTCGCCAACTTCCTTCAAGTGCTGGTGGTTTGGATGTTATCGGCGCTTTTGCTGTAGGGGTATTGAGTAACTCCGGGGCGGCGGACGGGGAGCAGCCTGCAACCAGCAGGCTGACAAGAAGTGCGTATAAGAAAATGGTTCGTGACATATTAATCTCCTTTGACAAGCATAGCAAGAAATAGACGGGTATGCAACAATTTTGTTCCCCAAATTTATGATAGCTCCTGATAGCGCATTGCGGTAGAATTTAGAATATGAGAAAAGTAGCCATTCTTGGAATAGGTCAAACAAAAATAGGGGAGCATTGGGAGAAATCCCTGCGCGAGATCGGAGGCGATGCCGCTTTTGCCGCTATGCAGGATGCCGGCCTTGAAAAAGTGGACGCGCTCTTCGTGGGCAATATGCTGTCCCCGCTGGTAAATGGACAGAATCAACTTGGAACATTTTTTGCCGATTGGGTTGGGCTGTGGAAACAGGAGGCGGTGAAGATAGAAGCTGCCTGCGGCTCAGGCGCTGCTGCATTTCGCGCTGCGCTGATGGCTGTTGCCTCTGGTGATATAGAGTCCGCGTTGGTGGTGGGCGTCGAAAAAATGACAGATAAAGCCGGACGTGACGTCACTGCCGCACTGGCAACCGCCGCTGATGCGGATTATGAGGTTGATCAGGGAATTTCATTTGTTGGCATCAACGCCCTGGTCATGCGAAGATACATGCATGAATTTGGTTGGAAGCATGAAGATTTTGCGCCTTTCTCCATCAATGCACATGCGAATGCGATGCACAACCCAAATGCCCGCTTGCACGAAAAAATCTCTGTTGAGAAATTTGAAAGATCATCCATGGTCGCGACACCGATCAACTTGTTGGATGCCTCCCCGACCGGCGATGGGGCTGCTGCAATGGTTATTGTTCCTGCTGAGAGGATATTGCGCAAGCCGCGCATCCTTGTCTCTGCTTCAGCTGCGGCAACCGACACGATCGCGGTACATTCGCGCAAAGACCCTTTATTTTTGCAGGCTGCATATCAATCTTCAAAGCGGGCTTATGAGATGGCGGGGGTAACACCCGGCGATATTAATGTTTTTGAATTGCACGACGCCTTTTCCATCATGGCGGCATTATCATTGGAAGCCAGTGGGTTTGCTGAAAGAGGCAGGGGTGTTCGACTTGCTCTCGATAACGAGATCAGCATCCAGGGCAGGGTGCCCGTTTGTACTCGCGGCGGATTAAAAGCACGAGGTCATCCGGTCGGCGCGACGGGGATGTATCAACTTGTGGAAGTTGTCCAACAATTACGCGGCGAGTGTGGTCCCACCCAAGTGGATGGCGCGAAGATCGGCATGGCGCAAAATATTGGCGGCTCGGGCGCTACGATCTTGACCCATATTTTGCGCTCTGAAAGCTGATTAGTTATATTGTCGTGTATGATATTTGGGCTTATACTCCAGACACCTTTCATATTTGCAAGGAGGCTGGATGGTTGCAGAAAGACGGAAATTATCGCGGCGAAATTTTTCTTATTACATGCGGGTTCTGGATGAAGTCACTGGTAAATTGATCGGACATCTTTCAGATATCAGTACAGACGGTTTTAAGTTGGATTGTTCACGGCCTGTTCAGTTAAGAGTGGATTTTCGTTTGCGTATTGATCAGACCAGCGATATCTCAGACAAACATTTCTTGATCTTTTCTGCGCGCGCCATATGGTGCAAGATGGATTATCTTGACCCCAGTACCTATCAGGTTGGTTTTAATATCACGAACATGCCTCCTTCTGATTACGAAGTTTTCCTGAAAATGTTCGATGTCTATGGAACCAAAAGTACAGCCCGTCGTCGGAGTAATTCAGAATATATCTGGGGATAAGGTCACAAAAGCTCTGTCAAAACAGGGCTTTTTCTTTGAAACTTCGTTTGAGAAAACCGTGTAAAATTAAAAATATGAAAAAGTTCCTGCGCTGGTTGATACATACAGTCCTAAGGATCATCACAAAAATAGAAGCTGATGGATATGAGAATCTGCCCAAACAAGGCGGATTTGTGATCGCTGTCAATCATCTTGGCATACTGGATACGCCCATGGCGTTCTACGCGCTGGACAACTGGAATCTTTTTATCCCTGTCGCCGAAAAATGGGGAGAGATCCCGATTCTTAAATGGCTGGGAAAATACCTTAACTTGATTTTTATTGATCGTTTCCATCCCGACCTTAAATCCATGCGTGAGATGATAAATCGTATGAGCGAAGGTCAGACCCTGGTGATCGCTCCGGAAGGCACGCGCGCGCGCGATGAGAAGATGGCGCGGGGCAAGCCCGGAGTTGCTTATCTGGCGTCAAAGATGAATTGGCAGATCGTGCCTGTGGCGGTCTCTGGCACAGAAGATCGCATCTTTCTCGGAAATCTTAAGCGGTTTCGTCGAACGCACATTAAACTTACAGCGGGCAAATCTTTTGTACTGCCGCCTTTTCCGAAGGAAAAGCGCGAAGAAGTTTTACAGGAATATACCGATGAGATCATGTGCCGTATCGCGGTCATGCTGCCCGAGAAGAATCGCGGCTATTATGCGGAGCATCCGCGTTTAAAGGAATTGTTGAGCGAATAAAATATGAAATATAAAACCATACGTTCGTTGGTTCGTTTTGTCATGAATATCATTGCTGATGTCGAAGTTGTCGGTATGGATAAACTTCCGCAAGGCAATGTCATCCTCGCCGCCAATCATCTGGGCCGCCTTGACACGGCGGTATTGATCTATGCGCTCGAGCGGGAAGACCTGATCATGGCAGTGGCTGAAAAATATAAGGATCACCCGATCTTTGGCGCGATCGGGCGTTCTGTGAACGCGATCTGGTTGAATCGTTTCGAAGCGGATTTCGCTGCGCTGCGTGAGATTTTGGCGAGGATGCAAAAAGGCGGGCTCATGGTCATCGCACCGGAAGGCACACGTTCAAAAACAGAGTCATTGCAGGAAGGCAAAATGGGCGCGGCATTTCTCGCGGGCAAAAGCGGCTACCCTGTTTTACCCATCGCGCTGACCGGCACCGAAGACCGCGGTATTATATCCAACCTCAAACGCTTTCGCCGATCAAAGATCAAAGCTGTCGCCGGGGAATTGTTTTATATTGAAATTCCCAAAGGCCAGGGACGCGAAGAAGCGATGCGAAACGCGACGGATGAGATCATGTGCCAGATCGCGGCAAAACTTCCAGAAAGCTATCGCGGATTTTACAAGGATTATCCAAGGGTGAGGGAACTGGAACAGAAGTAGCACCCGCGCTTCTCTGCCTCGACAATGGCCTGGTCACTGGACCAAAAGAAATTTTCCTCCCCGACCAATTTGACCAATCCGCCGCGCTCCATCATGGTACGCACATTTTCATGGACTCCGGCAAACATCAATGTGCTGCCTTGTTTATGCATCTTTTCATACAAACGGTGGATCACTTCCAAACCCGATGCATCAATTAATGGCACACCGCGCATTGACAATATCAATGCGTGCGTATCGCCCAATTTTGTAAATGCTTCGTTAAATTGTCCTGTCGCCGCGAAGAACAGGGGACCAGTCAGGAAGGCGACGCGCACATGTTTGCACTGCCCGGCATTCTCAATTCCTCTTTGACGCAATTTTTCCGCATCCACTTCAGTGACTTCCACTTCAAGCGTGGCGATGTTATTTAGGAACATCGCCCCAGACAGGAAAGCGCCCACCAGAATGGCTTGAGTGAGGTCAAGCGTGATGGTTGCAATTAGTGTGATGCCGAATGTGATCATCGCAGTTTTGAAACGGTGGCCAAAAATGAAGCGAATGCCTTCCCATTCATTCATGCGCCACGCTGTGACCATCAGCACACCTGCCAGGCCTGCGAGCGGGATGCGCGCCATCAGCGGGGCGAGCACGAACATCGAGAGCAATAATCCCACCGCGTGGATGATGCTGACGAGGCGGGTTTGTCCACCGGATTTTATGCCGACGCTGGCACGGGCAATTGCCGCCGTGGCTGGGACACCGCCAAAGAATGGGATCAGCATATTTCCCAAACCCTGAGCGATCAATTCCTGATTGGCTTGGAGACGGATGCCGGTCATGTTCGAGCCAACCGCACCGCACAGCAGGCTTTCGATCGCGCCGAGCGCGGTGATGGTTAATGCGGGTGCAACAAAATCACCAAGATTTGCCCAAGGGATCATGGAGAAGTTCATGCGGTCAGCGAGAAACAATGTCTGGGGGATGACACCGATCATTTTGACAGGCCAGTTCAGAGCGGCGTTAAGAACCGTTGCCAGGATGATGCCCAATAGTGAAGCGGGGAATTTTGCATTCCATTTGACCGGCCACAGTACCATGGTCAGGATGACGATCCCAGCGAGGGTGATGGCGTGCCAGTCAGGTGTGAATCCGCCTTTGAAGTAGCCTATAAATTTAAGCGCCGCTGAGTCTGCGCCTGTGGTTTTGACGCCGAGGAAATTATCTATTTGACCGATGAAGATGATCAGTGCGATGCCTGAGGTAAAGCCGGTAATGACCGGGGATGGGATGAAAGCGATAAAGCGTCCGAGCCGCAACAAGCCAATGATTGTCAGAAAAATACCCGCCATCAAACCAGCGACCCATATTCCAGTCAACCCGTATTTTTGAACAAGCAGCATTAATACCGCGCTCATTGCGCCGGTTGGCCCGGATATCTGATAGGGCGCACCCGCCAGCGCGCCGATCACGAACCCGGCGATGATGGCGGTCACCAGCCCGGCGGATGCTGTTGAGCCAGAGGCAACACCGAATGCCAAGGCGAGCGGAAGCGCAACTGCGGCAACCGTCAGCCCTGCGAGCAGGTCTTGTTGAAATTTGGTAAATGAATATCCAGAGAACTCGTCTTTGTAGAGACGAGCGAGTGAGCGACGTGGCATATTTGATTCTCCAAGCAAGTTTTTTTAACAAAGGCTCGATGCTCCCCCAAGGCGTCCTTTGTTTTATCTACGGCAATTTTATCACCATTGATTTTATTTAGGCATGGTTAGGTTACGAAATCGATTCAAATGTTCCATCAAGATGCAAATAGAAGGTTTCCACTTTCAAGCCGGAGAACAAGGCTGTGATTTTATTTTGGGAGTCTTGCAAATCGTGTTTGTGGCGTTTGTAAGTTCCCTCGCGTCCATAGGCGCGACAATCTTCATGGTTGATAAGACAGACCGTATCGATGCCGTGGATACGCACTGCAAGCTGCACGTATTTCAGAACCATTTCATAATCATGCACACTACCCGCCAGTGAAATGATATCGAAATTGTCGTACCCGAAGCGAACCGTTATCCACGGTTGCAGGTATTTTTGCAGACGGTAGTCCATGCAATGGACCACCAGCGCATCACAATGGATGATCGGCTTTTTTGTTGACATGACCCTAAAGAATTTCACCTTCGCCGCGTTTCAAGAATTGACCATCACCAGATTTCCCAAGCCATTGTTCACCATCCACGATGAGCTTTCCGCGCAGGAAAACTTTTTCGGGATAGCCTGTTAATTCCCAGCCTTCATATAAATTGTAATCAGTGCGCTGATGGGATTTAGCCACGCCGTAATTCACTTTCTTTTCGGGATCCCATATGACGATGTCCGCATCAGCGCCGGGGGTAAGTGCACCCTTGCGCGGATATAAACCAAATATTTTCGCGGGATTGGTACAGTTGTATGCCACGAATTGATTTGCGGTAATATGACCGGCGCGCACACCATAAGTCCACATGATCGGCATGCGGTCTTCCACACCGGGCAATCCGTTGGGAATTTTGGTGAAATCATCCCTGCCCAATTCCTTACCGGGGATGGCGATCTGTTTGCCTTCATAGGTGATCGATTTTGTGCCGTCGAAGAAGAACGCGCAATGATCCGTGCCAATGGTCTGCATTGTGCCGTCATGTAAACCTACCCACAGCCGCGCGTTATCTTTTTCTGTCCGCATGGGCGGTGAGCATATCCACTTTGAGCCATCGGTGCGGCGCAGGTGATCTATGGTGAAGAATAGATACTGCGGGCAGGTTTCACCCATGACTTTGACTCCGCGCTCGCGGGCATATTTCAGCATATCCACTTCGCCGCCCGCGTTCATGTGGACGATGTACACCGGCGCATCAACTTCTGCGGCCATGCCTGCCATTCGTAAAGTGGATTCAACTGCGCCCCAGCTTGGTCTGGTCAACGCGTGCCATTCGGGCGTTGTGTGCCCTGCGGATAACGCCTCTGAGATCAAGGTGTCGATCACATCCCCGTTTTCGCAATGCGCCATGACGAGCATGCCGTTCTCTTTTGCTATTCTTAATGCTTTGAAGATCCCGCCATCGTCGAGTCGTAATTTTCCGTTATAGGCTGTGAATACTTTTAGCGTTGTGATCCCCATCTCGCGCAAGGAAGGGATTTCCTTCGCGATATTGTCATCGAAATGGGTCAGGTTCATGTGGAAGGAATAATCAATGGCGGCTTTTGCGGCTTTCTGCATCCACAAATCTACTGAGTGTTTGAAACCTTGCGGCTCCTGCACAACAAAATCCATGACGGTGGTTGTGCCGCCGAATGCGGCGGCTTTGTGACCAGTGTAATGATCATCGGATGAGACCGTGCCGAACATGGGCAGGTCAAAATGGGTGTGCGGGTCGACGCCGCCGGGCATGACCAGCTTGCCCGCAGCATCCACCACCTGGGCAAAATCAGCTTCCAGATTAAGTCCGATGCGCGTGATCTTTTCATCCTCGATCAAAATATCGGCTTGAAAAGTTTCAAATGCGGTAATGAGCGTACCATTCTTGATCAGAATATTCATGGTTGTTTCTCCTGTGATTCGAGGGCGTACAGCCCATCTTCAAGTAAAAGATAAAGGCGATCGGGAACCATTGCGCCGCCGAGAAGCAGTGTAGGTGATTCTATCGAAATTTCCCAGGTCGGATCATCCACGCCGGGAGGGATGTTGATGCAGTTCACACGCACTGTGACCGATCCGCATAGAATCGCTTCGCCATTATTTCCAATGGCAATCACCTTCGGGTTGGGGTTGCGGAAGGAATAATTGCCGATGACGCGGCTTTCCGCATCCAGCCAGATCATACGCGTCTCCGCTCCGAACATGGTGTAGTAGAACCAGGTCAGGCCGCCTGCGGTCACGCCCTGATCATAAGGCAGCAAAAGGACTGTGCCTTCATGAACCCATGTCTGGCGCGAGTCGATCTTTAGCTCAGCGCCTTCGAAATGCCAGCCGATGATCTCATGACCGAGTCTGTAATAATTCACGCCATTCGCGCCGCTAAAAAATGACGGGTCGGTGAAGAGCAGTTCCTGAGGCGGGGCAAGTTCAATTTTTTTAAGAGCGCCAGTGCTTGCTTCGATCGCGCTGTTTTTCAGGAAGATCATGCTTTGATCGGGACTGAGACGGGGCGGCTCTTCTAAATAAGTTTCCGCGGCCTGGGTTCGCCACAAGACTACGCCATCAGGGGATAAGGCCGCGACGGTATCCACGACTGTAAGATAGATATTGCCTTTCGCATCCACGATCGGACCTGAGGTGGCTTCACGCCCGGTTGATGCGAGTGTGCGCCATAAACGATTCCCGTTTTCATCAAAGGCGGTGACTGAGCCCTTTACATCTGCAACAATGATGCGGCCATTCGAATCTAATGCTGGCGAACCGATGGCGATCTCATCTAACGGGGCTTCCCACAGAATTGTGCCATCTGGTTTGACCGCCATTAATTTTTTATCGCGTGATGAAATGATGATCGTTCCGTCTGCTTTTACTGACGGTCTGCCTGCGGCGCCGTTAGCCAATGGAACGGTCCATAAAAGTTGTGGAGCAGAGTCCAGGCTGACCGGAACCCACATTGTGCCGGAGGCGTCGCTTCGGTCAGCTGCCCATAAATGTTTAAGAGCGCTGTTTGCAATGGGTGTCTCAGCAGCGATGAGCGGCTTGACATAAAGAGACTTGAACGTCAGCCATGAGCCAAGGAGAATGATCAGGATAACAGAAGCAATTCCAAGCGCGGTGCGGTGCGATTCCATCCAGAACAAAACCGGGCGCAGTACATTTTCTTCCAGCCATTCTTCCGCGGTTTCGGTTAAAAATCTAAAACGACGACCGCCGCGCAGCCATTCCTGACTTAAGCGCCTACGCAGTCCTTCGCCCAGTAAATTAAATCCGAGCACGCCAATTCCGATCACACTGCCGACGATGATCAATGTGGATGGGTCGGTTATTTTGATCAATGAAGATGAGATCATCTGACCGAGTTCAGGCAAGCCTTCAACATTGACCGCGTTGAAATCGGAAATCTCCACCCAGATGCCGCCGCCGATGTAATACCCCAGGAAGCCAAGTTCCGCAGAAACCAGCAGGGTGCTGCTGATCTCAAACGCAAGCAGCATCCATAATAACGACATGATCTGGCGCAGGACATGCGAAGACAGGATGCGGCGGTCGGATGCGCCTAGGGCGCGCGCGGCTTCGACGAAAGTTTGTGTCTTGATCATGCGCGTCTGTTCGCTGACCATGCGGGCTGTCTCTGCCCAACCGGTTAATCCCAGCCCGAAGATGAACGCCCACAGCCCACGGTCCACACCGATCATGAAGATGCCGATCAGCGCGGCGATCAAAATTGGGATGGATAAAGCAGTCGAAAGCAGTGATTCAAGGAAACGGCTTTTTCGTCCCTCTGACCAGCCAATGACCATTCCCAGAATTAACCCCAAAATAAGCCGTACTCCTGCTACCGAGATAACCATGATCATGGTTGGACGCACAGCCCACAGAATGCGACTGAACAGGTCGCGCCCATAGCGGTCTGTTCCAAGGTAATAGCCCGGTACTTCAAAGGCAGGGTAAGGCGGCACACGGATCTTGCCATCCACTTTAAGGGTATAGTTCTCCTTCATTGGATTTTGCGGCGCAAAGGAGGGACCAAAGGCGGCCAGGAAAAGCATGAAACCAACCAGAATCGCGCCGATCAGTAAAGGCCAATTTATTTTTTTGCGCTGTATCATCATGATCGCGCACCTTGAAATTGCATTTCTGAATCCGCGCGCAAACGCGGATCGATCAGGCGGCTGAGGAATGTTGCCAGAAAATCGATCAGGAGAAATACTCCGACGAGGATAGTTAACACGGCGGCGATCATTGGTGGCGCAAGCAGGTCGCCTGAAAGCGAATTCCTGCTTAATAAAGTTGAAATTAATCTTCCCATGCCGGGCCAGTTAAATAATCTTTCGATGATGATCAATTCGGCGATCATGATCCGCAGGGACGCGGCGATGGTCAGTACGACTGTCGCCAGAATGCTGCGGAAGGCAAATTTTTCTTTGATGATTTTGAAGGGATGTCCGAAGCTCATTGCCGCGACCACGTATTGTTTTTCCATTTCCTCGGAAAGCAGTCCAGCGGTCACTTGCGCAATCTTGACGGTTGGCTGGATGGTGAGCGCCAGCACTGGAAGGATCAAATGCGCGTCCCAGCCAAACCCCTGAAAGGGAATCAGCGGCGTTACGGATGCCGTCACATAGATCGTTATGATAATAAAAAACGCGATCAAAAGAATGGCAATATAGAAACTCGGTAATGCTAGTCCGATGGTGGATATCAATGTCAACCACGAAGCGACTCCGCTGCGGAAGCGGCGTACAGCCAGACGCCCAAGTGTGATGCCAAGGATGACGCTGATCGTGATGGCGATTCCCAACAAACCAAGACTGGCTCCGCCAAATCTGGAAATGGCTTCAAGCACAGGCTCGTTCGTAAATGTTGAACCAAAATCGCCTTTGAAAATATTGCCCAGATAGTCCAAATAGGCAGGCATCACGGGCGGCAGTTTATTCGTCCCGAACGAATAGGGATCGCTGGCTGTCACGATCGGTGCGGTTGCAAAGGCAAAGGCAAATCCGATAAAGTTCGCGATCACTAATGTAATGGGAAAAATAGTTATGCGGCGAAGCACAAACTGAAGCATGGACTCTCCGATGCGTGAAAACTGTAATATGTTTCCGCCATTATAACTGGCGGATGCTCTTATGACTTTGGAAATCCGCTCGAATCAGCCGCTCCTTGAATCCTGATATAATTTCGCCGATGAATTCGAAACGTTTCTTTCTTTTGTTGATCTTGGCGGGGTTATTTTTACTGGGATTGTGGCTTCCGGCGGGCGCTGCGCCCCAGATGCAGCAACCTCCCACGCTCACGCCCGGTGCTGATGGCCGTACTATTTACATTGTCCAGGCGGGTGATAATTGTACGCGTGTGGCATTCCTGAACGGAATTTCTGTTGACCAGCTTCGCCAATTGAATTCAAAATTAGATGAGAATTGCACGCTGATTGAAGGACAGGAATTGCTGGTCGGGATCATTGCGGTTGTTGAGACCCCAACCGCTTTGGTGTCGCCGACGGTGTCGCCTTTTACAGCAACGCCCACTCCGCTCATTGGTACAACAGAAGTATGCATTTTGCTTTTTAATGATGCAAACGGTAACGCGCTTCGAGAAGAAACAGAGCCGGCGGTTGCGGGCGGCGCTGTCAGTTTGACGGAAAATAATGGTGAATATTCCGCCCAACTGGATACTGTTATTCCCGCCGACCCTACGGTATATCAGGGAATATGTTTTTCAAACATCCCTGAAGGCAAATATACCATCTCCATGGCCGCTCCTGATAATTACAACCCGACGATGGAACTGGAATATGTGCTGGATGTGAAGGCTGGTGACCGCGCCTTTGTGGATTTTGGCATCCAGTCAAAGGATATCGTTGTTGATACAAGCAATCAGGAACCTGAAAGCACTACAACTACAAGTGGCAGTTCCCCTTTGTTCGGTATTATTGGAGGATTGCTGCTCCTCGGTGGGGTTGGACTGGGATATTATGCTTGGCGTTCAGGCAGACCTGAAACAAAATTAAGCGGCGGCATATTGAAAAAGTAAATGACAGGCGGATGTTATAAACATCCGCTTTTTTTTATCTTGAATGTCTTTCGATGAATGGGGGAGTATCCGAGAGCTTGGATCTTTTCTAGATGAATGGATGTTCCATAGCCCTTGTGTTTTGAAAATCCATATTCCAAATGAGCAATATCCAGCTCACGCATGATGTCATCCCGCGCAGTCTTTGCGAGGATGGATGCCGCTGCGATGCTGAGGGAATGCTGGTCGCCTTTGACAAGAGCTGCTTGAGGAACATCCAATTCAGGGAGTTCGAGGCGGAAATCTGTCAGTAAAAAATCGGGAAAATAATGAAGCATTTCCACTGCGCGGCTTGCGGCGAGGCGTGTGGCCGGCACGATTCCCAATGTGTCAATTTCATCTGCGGATGCAAATCCAATTCCCCATGACGTTGCCGTCTCTTTGATCTGCGGTGCGAGTTGATTGCGTTTGCGGGGATTCAACTGTTTGGAGTCGCGTACCCCGCTCAGGGTTTGAGTCAGACGCGGGTCGTTGCACGGCAGGATGACTGCTCCCACACAGACGGGACCAGCCAGTGCGCCGCGCCCGGCTTCGTCCATTCCAGCAATATATTTGTAAGCTTGCCAGAGTTTTTTTTCGTAAACTAGGTCAGGAGGTAGGTCCATATTTTCCGCGCAGGGCATTGATGTGAATGCGGAAAATATCACTGATCATGCGCAGCGCATCGTTGACCGCATTCACCTTGCTGTCTTGATCAAAATACCATTGGATCGGGATCTCTTTGATCCGCAGTTTTTTTCGGCGCGCAAGATATAACAGTTCTATATCGAAAGACCAGCCTGTCAGTGTTTGCAGTCGAAAAAGGTCCCTGGTTGTGTCGGCGTGAAAACATTTGAAACCGCATTGTGTGTCGTTCAATCCGGGCAGGATCAATATTTGAATGGCAAGGTTGATGGCGCGTCCGCCCCAATGACGGTAGGCAGGTTCATGATAACGTATGGCTCCATGCGCCTCCCGCGATCCAATCGCAATATCAAAACCTTCTAGCCTTGGGGGCAGGAATTTATGCAATTCCTCTATCGGCATGGAAAGGTCGGCGTCGCAAATAAAATGATATTCGCCGCGCGCCGATAGTATACCGCGTTGAATGGCGTTGCCTTTTCCGCGTTTTTCTTCGTGGATAACTATCAAAGATGGGTGTTGGGCAGTGAACTCCAGTGCCAGTTCCAGCGTGCGGTCTGAACTACCATTTTCAACAATAATGACTTCGGAGGAGTAGGGTTGAAATTCTAGGTATGCAAAAATCTGCCCCAGCGTGCGGGGCAGACGGGTTTCTTCATTATGTGCCGGGATGATGATCGATAAAAAAGGACGGGTCAATGCAAGTTATTGGGTCAGATAAATGACAACACCAGCTCCAACTACGACAAGACATTCAACAAGGAACATGCCGATCAGCAAAATAAGCTGCCGGTTGCTCAAGCCAAGGATCTTTCCCTTGTTGGCATCAACTTTCGTTTTTGGCGTTGGGCGGGATGATTTTAATTTTGGCGCGACAGGTTGTGAGGTGGGAGGCGCTTCTCCGTCTTCAAACGCGAAACCAAGTTCGCTGGCGTTGAAGGGTTGGGATGTTTCTGCGGCATTGAATATCGCTTTGGCGCGCGAGACAGGTTGTTCGCTTGCGGAGGGGAGCGCTGTCGCTGGTTTGACTTCGTCGATCGGACGCGGATTAACCAAACGGTCAGCGAGATCGTAAACATATTCATTTCGCCAGATGGGGCGTGCTTGTAAGATCGAACTCCCGAATTGCTTGATGGCATCGCTCATGACCACGCGTGCCATGGGCCGTAAGGAATCAATATGGGCGCCGGGATCGGTGGCGATCAAGACCGCTTCGGCCGGCACAGACATGTCAACTTTTTGGATCTCAAGATATTTTTGGAAGGCCCGCGTCAATTTCCAGACGCGGTCAATTAAATTTATACTGGCTGGCAGTCCGCGCCCGTTTATGACCGTGTTCCATTGATCGCCTTTGGCCTCGAAGAAGCCTTTGATGGGCGTCACATAGATCACTGAAACACCGCCGGGACCGATCAGGATCAGCGGGATGACGATCTCGCTGTTCGGCAGGGTGAAGTTACGGATAACCACAAACCCTTTTTCAAGGATGCGTTCCAATTGCGCGATGACAGCTTTTTGGGCTTCCAGTTCGGCATGCCAGTTGAACCCGTATTTTAATGTCCCCTGAACTCGGGCAAAAAAACTGATCTGGCCTTGGGCATCTTGCAGCGGGGTTTTATCTATGATTTTCATAAAAATCCATTAAAAAGTTGGTGTTTCTCCAAGTTCGTCACGGGTTGCGTTTTCGCGGGTGGCGAGCAGTTCGCGGTCAGTTTGTTTTACGATCATCACAGGTTTTCCCAACTTGAAGGTGCTTGCTTTTAGGTCTTCACGCGTGCCGAGCACGTATTGTTCACCTTTTTGGAGACGTTCCAGCAATGTTTTTCGATCCACCAGAACACGGTCTGAAAAAGTAGCCCCGCGCCGCTCGTAAGCGCGCACCATTATGATCTGTCCATTCTTGTAACGCGCCGCCTCAATGACACCATCAATTTTTTTGCTCATCGGATTTCCTCTAGGGTAATTTTAGCACAGACAGGTTTAAATTATAAAGGCAGGGAGACATGGAAAGTTCTTTCCATGTCTCCCTGCCTTTGTGTCGGGGCGAGAGGATTCGAACCTCCGACCTCTTGCTCCCAAAGCAAGCGCGCTAGCCGGACTGCGCCACGCCCCGAAATACCCTCATCATCGCTGTTTCTTCGGGCCAGCCAAGCGCTCTAGAAACGAGTGCCTAGTATGCCCTGATTGTCATTTCTCGTCAAGTGAGATGACGATTTTTGTTAGCGCAAAGTAGTAGAGGGATCATCCCCACTTTCGTAAACCCCCTCATCCCCCCATACCGTTGGTGCCGCTCCTTCTGCCCCCCGTCCAACCTTTCCGGCTCTTTTGGCACTTCATACTCTTACCTTGGGCCTTCTTGTGGCCCTTTTCCGGGCCCCCTAGACCCCCGCCGCCTCCTTTTTTGGCTCCATCCCAAAGTTTTTCCATATTTGATAACTGCTCTGTTCAACTGCCTTAATCCAAGAATCTAACTCGTCTGTATGTTGTTGCCTAATCATGGCTGCGAATGCTCTCGCCTGAGTAATCGTCAAATCTAGTTTTGGCAGGACAGATTTTATTTGCTCTATAATTTTTTCATGTTCTTCCTTTCGGTCTTCAGGCTTCTTCAAAATCCAATATGCAATGGTCTGTGATGATGGCATTTCGAAGGCGATAGATACTGACTGACTACCGTCTTTTTCAAGGTTGAGTAAATTCTTTCGAAAGGGGTGGAGAAAATTTCGCACCATTGTGGCTTGACCTCTAAACCCTTGTTTCTGGATCTCTATAAATAATATAGAACCGTTCTGACATCCTTCGTTCCAGCGTCTTAGCAAATAAGGGATAAAGGGATCTACAGTACGAGACCTTTGCCGTCTGTTCTTTTTCGGAATAGGAGAATTGATGTTAATTGACATTAATGGTCATTCAACGGCTTCTTCGCAAGCGTGCGCAAGCCATCCCCGTGCTTCCCCGGTGCGGCCCCAAGTTGCCGGATGGCAAAATGTTTTTTGGAAAAAAATTCCACCCTTAAAACGCTGCCTTAGCAAATCAAAATTGGCTCTGCCATACATTTGCCTTTTAATCATTTTCAAACGATTGTTGTGACCTTCGACCGGGCCATTACTCCATTCATAGTTCAGGGAGGCCTCAACGGCTTTCAGATCTTTCTCCAATCCCAGAACAAAATTCTTCAATTCCATTATTCCTGAATTCTTTGAGCGAATCAACCAATCACCAAGTTGATCCTGTTTTCGTTCACGAACGATTTTCCAGAATTCTTGCACGAGTCCATAAAGCCGTTGGAAATCTTCGGAACTATCGAGCAGTTCCACCAGATATTGAGATTTTTTCCCTTCGATTTGATCACGATCTTTCACAAAGAGCCATGCGGTCTGCCTGACTGAGTAAGGACGAACCTGAACTTGCGCTCCTGACTGGCGTACAGGTGGTTCTAGTGAAGGCGGGTGCGTCTTCTCCCGAGGCATTCTTTTTCGCAATGAAGCAACCTGACGAGCCATTGACCCATAAGAGCCTGAATATCCCATGCCTTGAATCTCTCTCCATAACTTCATTCCGTTTCGACAGCCGCTTGTCCAGCGTTTTTCCAAGTGCGCCCAGTATGGGGTCAAGATAGTTTTCTGTCGTCTTCGTTTATATTCTGAGGTGCTCATTCGCCAAATTCTTCCTCACTTTTTCTCTGCCAATGCAAGGAACAACTGATCGCGTATGCTAAGCCTTGCTTCAATTGATGAATTTCTTCAAATTGCCTTGACCTTTCACGCATTGTTGACGTTGCTTTTCGTAGCCAGTCAGCAAATATTCTGTTCTGAACTTACTGGCAGGCTTTGCGGGTTTTTCAGTTCGTTCCCTTTCCAATTGTTTTCTGATCTGCCTGTAAGTCCTTATACCTGCGATTTAGTGTCCGCTCAATTGTCTCCACAAGATTATGAAGTAAGTGCCAGCGGTCGCCACCTAATAGCACTGGCGCGATTTATTGCTTTATAAATGGGAGAGGGTCCCGTGACTTCGATGTCCGCAACCACTTGACTTATCACAGTACGATCGGCAGTAGCACGGGGGTGGGTTTCCAGATCGACAGGATGTTCCATACGAATGTCCTCGCCAAATGCCCAATCGTCAATCCCCAGTTTCTTCGGGGTTGGCTTCCGGAATCGCGAAGATGTGTTGGACTGTGGTACGCCAGTTGAACGATTTGATCCACCTTCACCTCCAGCAACAAAACCAACCTCGCGTTGTGAATTCAACATGCGGTTTGTACGCCGCGCATATGATTCAATGCTTCCAGGCATGCGTTCTGTAAATGTACATTTATAACAGGATGGTGTATCACAGAAAAAACGCCGAACACAAACATGCAAAATGAAAGACGCCATGGGCTTGATGCGTGGTTGGGGGGCGTGGGCATTTTGCACCCCCGCTTTGTCCGAACCAATTCAAAACCTTATTTGCAGTGTCGATATCAATTGAACGTGGATGGCGGGGGGGGTGATTACAACCAATCCAAGTTGTACCCTCTTCGTAAGGGCCTAAAGAAACGCACCGTTCGTGGGTGTATATTGATTTTGTTGGCAATTTTCTTTTGACTCCATCCCTGTAGATACAGATCTACAACCATCTCCATACGCTGCTTTCGATTTTGCTCAGCTTTGGTTAACTTACCTTCAAGCATTTCATTCGACACCTGAATATCAGCTCTTTTTTCAAGTTTTGGCTCAGAATCAAGTTGTTTTTTGACCAGGGAATGTTCCTGTTGCAGGATTTTGACGAGGGCATCTGATGTATTTTTTATTAGGTGCCAACGATCCGCTATCTGACATGCATTTGGAGCTCCACGACTTATAGCTCCAGCATAGGTTTGTGAACGGTCTCGGGTGATTATCTCAATCCCTGGGTGATTTTCTAACCACTTCACCAAAGGCTCAGCAGTTCTTTCTTGCAGGAGGTCGACGACCTGTCCGCGCTCAAGATCTACAAGGATAGTCCCATATCGGAGCCTTTTCCTCTTCGCCCAATCATCCACTCCCAAGACTCGAATCGGATAGGCTTCCGGATCGGGAAGATTCCTGATCAGCCGATTTATGCTTGTATTGCTAATCCTTATTTGTTCCATTCTTAATAGTTTTTCTGCTATTTTTGCGCACACATTAATTCCAATACGCTGCTGCTTTTGAATCACTCGATTAGTTTGACGAGCATACCAAGCTAAATAATCAGGAAATCTTTCTGCAAAGGTTCTTTTCGGGCAGTCAGTATTCTGGCAAAAATATCTCTTCGTTATTATTTCCAGACGCACTGGATACTCTGCCCATGCTAAATCTGAGGGATGTCTCGTATATGCGCTATGAATCCGCTCACTTTCCATTTTGCAAATTGGGCAATTGGCTTGATTCGATAGGCTTTCCAGTTTGATCTGAATCTGTCCTTCTTCAATATGATGAATTCCCATGATTATGAACAGATCTGTTTTCAATAAATTATTACATAAAGTAGTTGCGTCCATATTGGATTAACCCAATATAAAGATATTTGTTTCACATAAATTGGGGATGATCCTAGTAGAGTCCCCTTTGTGCAGTTAAAATGTCCCCTTTTGAAGGGAGCAAAAATGGACAAAACACTAACCATGAGCACAAAAGAACTCTCGAGACTAGAAGTCATGCAACGCTTGAAAGACAAACGACTGATCCAAAAAGAAGCAGCCAAGCTGCTCGGACTGAGTATCCGGCAGATCAAACGACTGTGGCAGAAATATCAAAAGCAGGATGCTAAAGGATTGATCAGTAAACGGCGCGGGAAACCTAGCAACAATCGGATCGATGCAGGTGTCAGTCAAAAGGTCTTAGACCTAATTAAAAAGAAGTATGCCGATTTTGGACCGACGCTGGCACATGAAAAGTTGTTGGAAATTCATAAAGTACAGCTCTCGCGTGAGAGTGTACGCAAGTTGATGATAGCAGAAGGATTGTGGAAACCCAGACGTGCCAAGAAATGTGCAGTACATCAAATGCGTGAACGGCGGGCCTGTCTTGGAGAGTTGGTTCAGATCGATGGGTCAGATCATGCGTGGTTCGAAGCACGCGGAGAGCGGTGCACCTTGTTGGTCTTCATCGATGATGCGACCGGAAAGTTGCTGGAACTCTTGTTCGTTCATGCTGAAACCTTCTTTGCCTACTGCGAAGCATCGCGTCAATATTTCGAACGGTATGGAAAACCAGTGGCTTTCTACAGTGACAAACATGGGGTCTTTCGGGTGAACATTCAACAGCCCCTTGGCGAAGGCCGGGGCATGGGCATGACGCAGTTTGGACGAGCCATGCACGAATTGGATATCCAGATCATTTGCGCCAATTCTCCTCAGGCTAAAGGACGTGTGGAACGGGCCAATCAGACCTTGCAGGATCGCCTGGTGAAGGAATTACGTCTCCGCAACCTGTCCACCATCGAAGCTGGGAATCAATATCTCCCTGAATTCCGCGAAGATTTCAATCGCCGCTTTGCCGTTCCCCCGCGTAGTACCCATGATGCCCATCGCCCCCTCCTCAAAACGGAAAATCTCGATCTCATTTTGACCCGTCAAGATACCAGGCTGCTTTCCAAGAACTTGACTATCCAGTTCAACAAGATCATTTATCAGATCCAGTCCGATCGCCCTGGCTATGCCCTGCGCAATGCTCAAGTTACCATCTGTGAAAATGCTCAAGGAGTTGTTACCATCCTCTATAAAAACAAATCACTTCCATACTCCATCTTCAAAAAGCTCCCTCATCAGGCTGAGGCTGTCGATTCAAAAAACCTCAACCATGTTCTTCTTGTCCCTTTGCCTCCGCCCTCTGATCATCCCTGGCGTTCCTATGGCAAGCATCTTAACGGCAATCCCATTCAAGAGATCCTTCCCAATGGCACACATTAATCCTGATCGCAGATTGAGTTTATCGCTTTCAAGCCAAAAAGCTGGGCAGAAACAAAAAGGGCAGATCCTTGCGGTCTCTGCCCAGCTTATGGCACTCGTGTCAGCGCTCAGGTCGCTCTCCGAAGCTTCTGACATATTAAACTCTCCACGAGGAAAATAGATTAGGGTTGAACACTATGTTTAGAGATTTTGTTGCGCCACGAAGCACCAACGCTTTGCGGGAAAATAGACCCGCGCGACGTTTTTATCCACACGACAGAATATTGCAATCCCACGAACGTCGCAAAGCCGAAGCGTCAAAAGAACAGCGGGGCACACCCCTAGAAGAGGAATGGCAGCGAGTAGTTCCACCATTCGAAACCAACGCAAGAACGGACCCGACAACGCGCAAGGTTACACGCTAAATAATCTAGCAGATCTTTGGCCCCCCAGGAGCGAGGAAGACCATATCTTGGGAGATCCGTAGATAGCGAAACAAAGATTCGCGTTTTGGGCAAACGATGGCGCTTATTTTTACAAAAGCCGTGAACCGGCTTCCTGCAAACCGCCCCCGCCTCGCACCGCGATTTCTGCCACCCTATACCGCGGCCGCGGGCCCGCGATCCAATTCAGTGACCCGCCCCCGCCCGACCCCCCACCCCCCCGCGGTCGCCAAGAATCCAGCAACACAAAAAACACAGACCAGCCCCTGAACCCGACAGCGCCACATTCCACCAGGAGCCCGCCCAGGCGGCCTGCAGAAAAGTCTGCTCGCTCTGACGAACTTTGAAAGTATCCAGACACAACAGCCCACCATGGGAAAAGAGGGCGTTCTATGTGGTTTTCTGAGTGAATAACCGTAGCTTGCTACGACCGACAAGCCCGCAACAGTGGTGGCCAATGCTCACGAACGGAAGTGACCCCAAAGTTTCCATGCCCGCCCTTACGACGGGAACAAGAGCCGCCGAAAATACCCGCCACCGCACCAAACGGCCCCAACGAAACGTCAAAGCAACCGACCGCCCTTGACCGCCACATGAATTCCAACAGAGCGAATCAACCCGACGCACAGACAGCGCCACGCGAGCCCGAAATTTCGGCGGGCCCATAATCGAATTTCGTTACTGGACAGAAGTACTCAGTCCTAATACAAACGGTCCCGATAAACGCGACGAACCAACAGAGTTTTGCAGTGCGCACTCAACAACGGTGACCCGCACTACGGCAGGATATTTCCACGCTGAAAATGCCCCCACTTCTCCAGTCACCACTTGTTTATAACTTTTGGTACCAACCCGCCGAGACACACAGCGATGCCCCAGACGCACAATGATTTCGATTTGTGAATCGGTCCATCCCAATTGGAGAGCGCGTTGGTACAACTCATACTGCCGTTTTGTGCTTTCCTGGTGTTCTTGAATCTGTGCCATGGTGGATTGCCGCACGTACACATACGCTTTCTTGTGTGTGAATTCCTGTTTTATTTTCTGCGGTTCATGCTGCATCCATTTCCGGATCCATTGATGTAGAACATCTGCACCAGAATGGCAATGATCCGGGCCCGTTGTTCGGGACTCATCTGATTCCAAATGGTTTGTAGATCGTCGGTTTGCATAACTATCTCCTCGTTGTTCCAGCTCTTGTTCGTTGGCTGTGAGGATAGTCTGCTTACTATCTTTTGACAAAGGGATCCAACCCGACTAAAACACCAGGCGCCAAAACAAAACAAGCCATTACTACCGCCATCAAAAGCCCCCCATCAGAATATCAATATTAAGCTTTCCACCAAAACAATTTACAGTTTGACCCGAAATGATTTTAACCCCCCTTCAATAGTGCATTAGACTTCCAGCGTTGCCCTATCCTCTGCACGAGTTTCACCAGTCTACCACCCCTTTCTCATGCCCCTTCGTCAGGGTGACATTTCTACTTTGCAGAACAGGGGACATTTCTACTTTGCATTGACAGTGAGATGACGATTTTTGTCGTGGCCTTTAAGCGTAGGTAGTGTATGAATGTGAATTGATTGTCCGAGTATGTTTTTGATATTGCTTGTCACTAGCGGATATACAGCATTTATTTCCTGATTGGCTGAACAAAACGCAAAACAGCCAATAATTTTCCTTGGATTTCAACTTCATCAAAATTGAGGCGGAGTGTTTCAAAGTTTGGGTTTTCAGGTCTTAGAGTTATCGTTCGCTTTCCCCATTCGAAACGTTTGAGTGTAGTTTCCTGTTTTTCAATAAGCCATGCTGCAACAATATCGTCATTTTTGACTTTATCGATTGATATTTTCTGAAGAATGACAATATCGCCATCGGTTAACATGGCATCCCGCATTGAATTACCTTCAACGTGAAGTGCGTAAACATCGTTGACTTTCACTCCATGCGGAATATAACTTTCAGGGATTTGCACAACCGACTGATCAAATCCCGGTTTACTTGTTTTTATGAAACTTGCATCAGGAAGATGGAACTGATAGCCGGCGGCAATAGCTCCATAATTCGGGATGGAAAGTATTCCTTCGCTCACAGTGATGGTTCTTATTTTTATTTTTTCTTTTGGGTGTAATGGGTTTTTGGCAAGTTCTAGTGGGTGAAGAAAAATCTTTCTATGAGATTTTTTCCCCTTGCGCTCGATCAGTTTCCGGATGATCTTCTTTTGCACTTCAAGTTTGACAAGGCAATAATCTACATGGCTGCTGGAACTGATGCCGACTAATTCCCCAATTTCACGTATGCTGGGGCTCGTATTATGATCGCGCCAATAATTCCTGATTGCTGTATATATTTCCCGGCTTCTTTCTTTTTTCTGTTTGGGGTCTTTGCTCATTCAAATTTCTCCAAAAAAATCCGCCGCATTATGCTTGTCTGATCAACATTATAAGCAATTTTAAATAGGTTCAGGAAGAAAAATTACTTACAAGTACCAAACAGGCAACGAACCAATAACGATCTATGATTAAGAATGTTCATAAACTCAATATTATGGGATATGGATTACCTGCGCTGATCTCATGTTTCCAATGCAGTTGCGCGCATCTCGATGAATTGAACCGGCCGGGTATAATGCGAGGGATGAATACCCGTCAAACCAATGCCCTGATGACCTGCCTTGTGCTTCTCATTGGGCTTTCAGCATGTTCACGAGTTAAAGCGCAAAGCGCTCCGATCCAGACGATTTCCCCAAATACCCCAACGGTTGCGGTCTCCCTTACCCCAAGTCCCATTCCTGTTACGCTGACGCCCAGCCCGGTCCCGGCTACTCCTACGCCAACTCCGTTTGTTTGCAGCGGAGACGTGGGGCTTGTTGAAAAGGATGTGGTCTCTGTCACAAATCCGCCGCAGGAATTTTTAATTTACCTGCCGCCCTGCTATGAAAATTCTGGTGACATGCGTTTCCCCGTCCTGTATTTATTGCATGGATTAACGTATAACAAGGAGCAGTGGGTGAGGCTGGGCGTGCCGCAGATCGCCGACCGTCTGATTTCGTCAGGTCAATTCTCCCCGTTTATCATCGTTCTGCCCGATGATCCGTATTGGAATTCTCAGGCTGGGCCGGGGTTTGGAGACCGGCTGATCGATCATGTCATTCCTTATGTGGATGAAAATTACCGTACGCTGGCAGACCGCGATCACCGCTCCCTTGGCGGACTTTCGCGCGGCGCGGGCTGGACAATAGATCTAGGGTTCACTCACCCCGAATTATTTGGGGCGCTTGGTATGCATTCACCCGCCATACAAAATGAGATCGCTCCCTACCTTGGGAGACTCATTAAAGCGGTTCCTGAACAGGACCGCCCGCAGCTTTGGATCGATATTGGTGATCGGGATAATGAATTGGCGACCGCGCTTGTTTTTGAACAACAACTGACCGTCAATAATTATGTGCATGAGTTCCATCGAAACAACGGTGATCATTCTGAAAATTACTGGGGCGCCCATGCCGAGGAGTATCTGCGCTGGTATGCGGAAAAATGGCGTGAAGAGCTTCCAGATACATAAGATATAATTTTTTAAGTTGACCAAGTCCAAGTTATTTTGTTACAGGAGCAACCATGAATATTTTTGTTACGGGCGGTGCGGGCTATATTGGTTCCGCCACTGCTGAGGGATTGATCAAGGCCGGGCATTCCGTTACCGTTTATGACTCGCTCGTTACCGGTCACCGCGCTGCCGTGCCGGCTGGCGCGAATTTCATTAACGGCAGTCTCGAAGACAGCCACGCGCTGACGGAAGCGCTCACATCCAATAAGTTTGATGCCATCATGCACTTCGCCGCTTTTATTGAAGCGGGTGAAAGCATGAGGGATCCCGGTAAATTCTTTCGTAATAATTTTTCGAATTCCTTGCAATTAATTGAAACCGCTGTGCAGGCTGGGATTAAGAAACTTGTTTTTTCGTCCACCGCCGCCGTCTATCAATCCAGTGAACAACCGCTGACGGAAGAATCTGCCATTGGTCCCACCAATGTATACGGACATACCAAGTTGATGACCGAGCAGGCCATTGAATGGTACCGTCAGATCCACGGTTTGCATTTCGCCGCCCTGCGTTATTTCAACGCCTGCGGAGCGTTGCCTGGCCGCGGGGAGGCGCACCAGCCCGAATCACATCTGATTCCGCGCGTCCTGCAGATCGCACTCGGACAGGCTGAATCCGCGACCATATTTGGCACAGACTATCCCACCCCCGACGGTACCTGTATCCGCGATTACATCCATATTGCAGACCTGGTGTCCGCGCATATTCTGGCGCTTGGCGCTTTGGATTCCAGGGACAGGATGATCTATAACATCGGAAGCGGGAACGGTTTCTCGGTGCGGGAGGTGATCGAGACGGCGAGACAGGTCACCGGTCACGCCATACCCGTGATTGAATCTCCTCGACGGGCCGGCGATTCTGCGCGGCTGGTTGCCTCTCCGCAAAAGATCATCAACGAATTAGGCTGGAAGCCGATGCACACCAACATGCAGGAAATCCTCTCGAGCGCCTGGGAGTGGCACACCACTCATCCAAATGGATATATCGAATAATCCTGTTAATTTGAAAGACCGTCCATTGGGCGGTCTTTTTATTTAAGTCTTTGAAATCTTTACAAATAAGACAGTCTTGGTTATAATAATGGTGAATTATTTCACAAATGGAAATTAAATTATTGAGGCCGCCATGAACACAAACAACCTTCCACATATTGTCATCATCGGCGCAGGCTTCGCTGGGATTGAAACCGCGCGCGGATTATCCAACGCGCCTGTACGCATCACTTTGATCGACAAACACAACCATCATTTATTTCAGCCGCTGCTTTATCAAGTCGCGATTGCGGGTTTGGTCCCATCGCAGATAGCGTATCCTGTCCGCACGATTTTCCGCAAACAAAAAAATCTCACATTCCAAATGGGTGAAGTGAGCTCAATTGATCTGGATGAAAAATTTATTAAGCTCAACGGTTCCATCATTGCCTATGATTATCTCGTGCTGGCAGTCGGTGGACGCACAAATTTCTTTGGCTTCGATGCCATTGAAAAAGATGGGTTTCAACTCAAGGATCTTGAGACAGCGGTCAAAACAAGAAATCATTTACTTTCGATGTTCGAGCGTGCCAGCATTGAAGGCGATGCTGAGAAGAGTAAGGCTCTTTTAACTTTTGTGATCGTTGGCGGCGGCCCTACTGGTGTTGAAACAGCGGGAGCATTGGGAGAGTTAATTTCGCATGTGATGGTAAAGGATTTTCCGCAACTGGATGTCAACGACACACGCGTGGTCCTGCTTGAAGCGTCTGCGCATTTGATCGGACCCTATCCCGATGAATTACGCAAAGCCACCGAAAAATTATTGCGCCGCAAAAACGTTGACGTTCGTTTGAATACCAAGCTCGAAAGTTTCACTGGACAGCGCGTAACCCTGGGAGATGGAATCCAGATCGAAACCTCTACTGTGATTTGGACTGCGGGAGTCAAAGCCACAGAAATTGTGGATGGACTTGGTGTGCAGCAAGCCAGCGGGGGACGGGTGTGTGTCGAACCGACCTTGCAGCTACCCGGGCGTCCTGAAACATTCGTTATCGGCGACGCGGCCTTTCTGACCGAAAATGGATCGCCCCTGCCTATGTTGTCCACGGTTGCAATTCAACAGGGAAAATCTGCCGCGCAGAATATTCGACGCATGCTCAACGGCAGTCCATTGATCCCATTTCGTTATAAAGACCCCGGCCTACTGGCCACCATCGGACGGAATGCCGCTGTCGCACGCATTGGGGGAATCTCCTTCAGCGGATTTATTGCGTGGGTGATCTGGGTTTTCCTGCACATCTATCGCATTATCGGATTCCGCAACCGCATTGTTGTGATGTTCAACTGGGCATGGGATTATTTCTTTTACGATAATCAAGTCAGGTTGATCACGAAGGAATAAACTTAAGTGTCAATTGAATCCCCGCGCCGCCAGGCACGGATCAGGAAGAAGTTAACGATGATGGCGGCGATAAGCATGGCAGGAATGAGGATGATCGGTGTGAGCCAGCGTTCGGAGCCTTTGTCTATTTGCGCGGTGTTTGGGTTGTCCGGGTCAAAGCGAACATCCACGCGATCTCCGATACTGTATTGCGGCGGATTGGATGATATGTTTCCTTTAAATGAATGGGTTTCTCCGTTGGCTTCAAATTCAATGATCGGTGAGTAGGTTGTCGAGCCGTCCGTTGTGGATGCATCCATTTCAACGACAATGCCTTCAGTAATTTTTCCTTTTGTTTCCAATTGCACGGATACATACAACATGTAGACTCCCCATAAGCAGAAGCCAGTAAAAAGCAGGTTGGCGAATAAAAACATGCAGCCTGTCTGTAACCGATTAATGCCTTTGGCAGCTTTTTCAACTTTAGCAAAATTGGACATGGCTTCACCTGTAAGATATTTATAAGTTTATTTTATTGAACCACATACACCGCATATCCGCGCGCTGGCGCAAAAAATTGACCGCGTCCATCGGAGTTCGTGAATTGGTCTGCGGGGCGGGATATGTCATTTTTGCCCCACCATGCCACCGGTCGGAATGAGGCGTTTGCCCATTTTGTGCTGACCCATTGTCCGTGCCAGTCATCACCGTTGTTGTTGAGCACATAGATCAGTCCGCGTTGACCATCATATCCAGCGCGCTGCATGATGTAAAGATTGTCGTCAAGGTGGAGAACATCGGTTGAACCCGCTGCGTATTTTTCATGCGCCTGAACCAGCGCGTCAATTCCATTTGGTGAATCTTTCAGAGCGAGCTTGTAGTTGAAATAATCCTTCCAAAAGACGCAGGGATAGCCTTCATGCGTGAGAATATATGAATATGCCAGCAGTTTATCGTTTGTGATCGGGCGGCCTTCGTCGCGCAGGTCGTGATTTTCAACAAAGGTCACCGTGGATTGCGTCTGCGCGCGCAATATTGAATCGCCATTCACCAGGTTCTTTAAACTAAATCCATATTGATCGCACATGCCTTTGAGTAGTTCGCGCAAAGGAAAATCAAATGCGTCCACAGGATTGGAGTTGGAAAAGTTCGCTTCGTTCACCCAGTGAAGTGTGTTATTGGCAGAGTCCCAATATTCGGCAACGCCGTAGGGAATAAAGGGTTTGCCGTTGCGCATATAACGATATTCTTGAATGGCCGTGATGGTGTTCGCGCCATATCCTTTGACAAAGTCATATCGAAAACCGTCGAAGCCGACCTCTTCGATCAGCCAGCGCGTGAGTTTGAGCAGTTCGGCATATACATAAGGATTGCGATGCGAAAGGTCGGGCATATCTCCAAAGGTCATCTCATCCCATGACTCATACATGCTCGGGTGAAAACTTTCCCAGTTGCGCGGGAACTTGCCGCTCTTGGGGTTGAATAGAGTCCAGCGTGACTGCCCTGTGATCGGATTCACTTCCTGCATATCTGCGCCGGAGTTGTGATTGATGACAATATCCGCGATCAGACTTAACCCGTGACTGTGTGCGCTTTCAATAAGTGTCTCTAATTCCTGGCGCGTGCCAAACCAGGTTGGGATGCTTCCCTTCTGGTCAAATTCACCGAGGTCATAAAAATCATAGGGGTCATATCCCATTGATGGACCTGAAAGATTCGCGGCTTTATGAATTGGCGGAAGCCATAGCGAAGTGAATCCCGCTTTTGCCAGCGCAGGGACTTGTTCGTTTATGTAATTCCACCATTGGAATTCCTTTTTGTCTTCCCTGGGGCAATCCCAATGGAAGGTTTGCATCATGACGCCCATGAGTCATTCTCCTGAAATAAATTTAGGGGATTTTACTGTGATAATAAAAAATGGCTAATGTTCTGGCGTCAGCCAAAAGTACTTATCATAACCAGACCGCTTGGACACAATTCTGCGGTAACACATTCCGTGTGACCGAATCCGTTGGAGAAGAAGTCTTTATCAATATCGGTCAGTACGAGCGGAAGCATCAAAGTGAACAATCCGCCATGCCCAATCAACAAGATGTGATTGTCTGCGTGCAAGTTATCATGAGTTATTTTTTCGATAAATGGAAGGAATCGATTCTGAATATCTAAAAAACTTTCCCCGCCTTCAGGCTTTTCCTGAAAATTCTGTCGCAACGTCCATTCATGGTAAGTGGTGCGATGCGCTTCCCAACTTGCCTCATCAGATTTGTCTTCGAGAATGCCACAGTCGTATTCCCGCAATGACTCAGTTATGTGGATCGGGAGTTGAAGTTTCTGTGACAATATCTCCGCTGTCTCTCTGGCTCGCAGAATGGGACTTGAGAAAATGGAATTCATTGGAATGGATTTCAGGCTTTCTGCCAATTTAGCAGCTTGCCTTTTCCCAAGAGCGGTAAGTCCAAAAGGACTCTCTCGATTAGAAATCACATGCCGGGTATTTGCTTCGCTTTCCCCGTGCCGCACAAAATAAAGTTTCATA
Organism: Candidatus Villigracilis saccharophilus; assembly: GCF_016711665.1. Lineage (NCBI taxonomy): Bacteria > Bacillati > Chloroflexota > Anaerolineae > Anaerolineales > Candidatus Villigracilaceae > Candidatus Villigracilis > Candidatus Villigracilis saccharophilus. Next base: position 22,150 of record NZ_JADJSO010000005.1, on the reverse strand, counting down.
CTGCACTCAAATCAATCCCTATGACCAGGGCTGTCCTTCCCCAATCACTCAACGGTTTGCCCTCTTTCCATCCTTGATATTTTCCCGCCAGCATGTGACGTGCCATTGTCTCTTCTTTTTCTTCGCTCACGATTCTTGCAATGCCGTTGAAGTTGTGCTTTGCAATCCGCACGGTCACATTTGGATTTGCCAGCAGGTTTTTCACCCACTGTGATTGATCTCCGCCGCCCGATAAAAGATAGAGTGAGTTTCCATTGATCCCGAACCAGATCTCGATTTCACGCGCAAGCCCGCTTTTGCGTCCTGTTGTGGTCAGGTAACAATAATCTTCCCTTGAAAGTTTGGAAAGAATATCTGGCAGGTTATCTATTTTGTTTTTCATAAAACCTCTAAATCAGGTGACAGTCATCTTTGGTTAATAATCACACTCGTTAATGTTAAGCACTTCATTAGAGAGAAAGTATGTTTGCGCAGGCAGGAGCAGGTGTTTGCGCTTCCATGTATCGTATGCGGTGGTACAGGATGAGCGCGGCAGGCGTTTGATCAATGCGGAATCATAAAGAATGATCGAACGGTTGGTGATCTTTTCGATCACAGTCCAGTGATCATGATAACCATCCAGTCCGAGGACAACAGCGCGCCCGGGCGTTCCATCCAAAAAATATTGAATGGATTTCCAGAACGCCGTTAGGTCTGGGTTGGGTACGCCGCGCCAGGGGATTTCAACATTCGAAATGCGTTTTTTTCCCACTACTTTTTTTATGATCACCAGCATTTCTGTATGGATGATCCCGCCGATCAGGAACTTGGGTAATAACCCGCGACGGGAGAGATAGTGGATCAGATCATCGAATAGTTGTTGAGTCTCTTCATCTGTAGAGCGGTTGATCATTCTCTCAGCATTAATGATGCTGTATAGCCCACAGAGTGAATCCAGACCGCCTTGTTGAAAGGGAGGCAGTCCGGATAAAGGTCGAGAATAGCGTGCCATCAAAGTTTCCCGAAAAAAAATTAATCCTTCTTTCCAAAATATCCAAATGCAATCAACATTGCAGATACCAGTGCCGTTGCAATTCCTGTTTGTAAAAGCGCCTGTGCATCTTTTAGCTCCAGTAATTTCTCAAGAAATTTTACCGACATCACCAGCACGATCATGCTGCTCAATTTTCCTTTGAGATCATACAAATTGTGCGCAAGCATCCATTCTGGAAGGTTAAGTTCGCCAATGAATAGTTCATACAGGCTTGCGGCAAAGATCAAAATAGCGGTGGCGATCAGGAAGCTGTCCACCACTTCGATCAGTTCGATCGTAATGCCCGCATCTCTGCCCATGGATTGGATAACCAGTAAGGCGGCATTAATCGTTTTTAGCGTTCCCCAAGCAAAAGCTGCCAGAGCCGCGATCAAAAGAGAGATCACTCCTATGATGGCGAGATAACGAGATTTTTCAAGAATAGTTTTCACTGTGCGCCTCACTATGAAAAAAATAACCCCATTATGCAAGATGTTGCAGGCTCACCAAACGAGCTTGCAACATCTATTTACATTAATTTCAAAAAAATCAGTCACCGTGCATCTGGTGATAAAGCGTACGCAGGTTTCTCCGATGAAGTGTTTCTGCCAGACCGCCCAGATAAACGCGGCTTTTTCCGCAATCCTCAATCGTGATGCTGTCCAGATATTCCTCCACGTTCTTGCGTTTTCCCGCAGATTTAACGGCTTTCTTGATATTGTTCAGGTAATTTAAGTTCTCTTTTACCGCCGCGTCGATCTCGCCGCGCAGGATGATGTCACCGTGTCCCTGAATAATGTTTTCCAAACCCATCTTTCCTATCTTTTTGATCGAGACGGTCAACTCATCCAGATCACCGTCCACAATATAGGGCAGGGGCATGAAAGCGTCACTGGCGAACAGCACGCGGTCTTCCTCTACCAAAACGGAGATACTGTCTTCGCTGTGTCCGAATGATTGAGAGAAGACCAGATTTTTCTTCCCGACGCGCATCGTTAATTCGCCGGAGTCAAATGTCAGGTGAGGAGGAACTATTTTTACCTGTCGTAAATTTGGATTTTGCTTTTTGGCTCCTTCTAAAGAAGGCACGCCATGTTCGATCAGCAATTCACGGCATCTGGCGTGGCCGATCACAGTCGCGCCCGGAAAGAAACAATTTCCCCAGGTATGATCGGCGTGATAGTGGGTGTTGATCACGTAACGCACCTGCACACCTAACTCGTGTTCGATGAACTCGCGCATCCCGAGCGTTTCTTCGGGCAAGGCCAGTGTATCGATCACCACCGCCCACTGCGGACCAACGATCACGCCAGCCGTCACTTGCGCATAGACTTCACTTTGGAACCAAAAAACATTTTCTGACACTCGTTCACGATGCATACGACAACCTTATATTATGGATTTGTTCTGGATTATTAATAGCACACTCCCGCGTTAATTACAAGTTGACTAGACAAATAGTCCCTTGATATTTTGAATCGGAGTCCGGATGACAAGATCACAGCCCGGCCAGATTGCATCCACGCCCGCCTCTTTTGCCCTGATCACTGATTCAGCGACTTGGACAGGGTCTCCCCGGTAGAGAGTCTCCACGGGGTCGAGATTTCCAAACAGCAAGGCATCCTTCAAAATCAGCCGTGCCGCTGCGAGATCAACGGTCTGATCCAGCGATAGCGCATCTGCGCCTGTTTGCGCCAGCAGGTGAAGGGAATTTGTCACATTTCCGCATACAGACAAAACTCGCGGCTTGGGTAATTTCTCAATTAGCATTTTTTCGGCGGGAAAAGCGAATTGTTCATATTTTGATGGACCAATGAAAGCAGGGGAGCCGCCCATGTCATGAATGGTGATAAAGTCTGCGCCCGCATTTTTGTATGCACCGCCAATTTCTACAAGGAAAGACGAAAGATGAAAGAGAGCGTCCGTAACTGCCTGGGGTTCCTTCTTCATCGCAATGAACATATTTTTCAGATCGACCACAAGTAACAATAAGGTATACGGCCCAGGGATCATCCCGCCGATAACCACATCATTACCCACATCATCCTTTAATATCTTGATCGCATCACAAACTAATTTAATTCTGCCCTTATTTAAAACCTTTACGGCCTCTTCGGTAATCTCTTTTGCCGACCCAAACAGTCCAGCTTTCTTTACCTGTGGGAATTCAAACTCCCGATCCGCGCGGAAGTTGATCTCAGCACCAAGTGCTTCCGCTTCCACATACATATCCAATGGCACAACCGCAGATGGCAGACCGCTCAACTTAAAGGTGCTTGCCGCCGCTTTTGCCATTTTATAAGCATCGGTATGTATTTCAGGAAATGCCAGTCCTTCATTTTGCAGTCCTTCCGCGGTGATGTGGATCAAACCGCTGAAGGCTGGCTGGACGTTGATTTTTTTGCCGGAGAGTAGATCTAGAATTTTTTCTCGCATGTTTCACCTGTACGATGTTGTTCACGATTTTACCTTACCAAGTTTAATCTGTTTCGGATATTTTCCCGGCCTGCCTGTATAATCGCGTAATGGCTAAATTATCTTCGATCCAATGGGATGTGATCATTGTCGGCGGGGGACCTGCGGGATTTTTTGCGGGTATCCGCTGCGCGGAATTAAATCCCGAATTAAAGGTGCTGATCATTGAAAAGGCACAGCAGACTCTCGGGAAGGTGCTCATCTCTGGTGGCGGGCGTTGTAATGTGACACATGCCTGTTTCGACCCTGCGCAGTTGATCACCTATTATCCGCGCGGAGGATTGGCGCTGCGCGGCGCATTCACTCGCTTTCAGCCAGAGGATACGATTCGGTGGTTTGAAAAACGCGGTGTGAGATTAAAAACAGAAAATGATGGGCGCATGTTTCCTGTCACAGACTCGTCGGCGACAATTGCGGATTGTCTGCGCGAGAGTGCGAAGAAAGCTGGGATCACTGTGCAGACGGGGACGAGTCTGCAAAAGGTGGAGTCACTTTCAGAAAACGGATTCAGGCTCGAGGTCAGAAATGACGCGCAGGAGTTTCATCTGCAAACAAAAAAATTATTGCTGGCAACTGGGAGTGATCCAAAAACGCGCGATATGATCAAATCGCTTGGTCATGCCATTGAAGAGCCAGTGCCGTCTTTATTCACTTTCAACATTTCAGATAAACGCCTGGAGGGATTGGCGGGTGTGTCGGTTGAGTCGGTCACCGTGAAAATGGATTCGCTCACACAACGAGGTCCGCTGTTGATCACGCATTGGGGAGTCAGCGGGCCGGCGATTTTGCGTCTTTCCGCTTGGGGCGCACGAACTCTATTTGAAAAGGAATATCGCGCGGTATTGATCGTGAATTGGCTGGGGGATACTTCATTCGATAAGGCGCTTGAAGTATTACAAAGGCACAAAGACTGGCATGAGAATACGCGTAAAAAAGTTTCAGCAGATCCCGCGTTTACGCAATTACCTGCGCGGTTATGGAAGCAGCTTGCTTATTTTGTCGGCGAGAAAAATTGGGGTGATATTTCAAAAGCAGAGATAAAAAAACTGGCTGAAGAATTAACCATGGGAAACTTTGAGATCATTGGCAAGGGACAATTCAAAGAGGAATTTGTCACATGCGGCGGCGTGCGTTTGGATGAAGTGAATTTCAAGACCATGCAAAGCCGTGTGGTTGAAAATTTATTTTTCGCGGGTGAAGTTTTGGATATTGACGGAATTACAGGCGGATTCAACTTTCAATCTTCGTGGACGACGGGCTGGCTGGCGGGAACTGCGCTGGCATCGATTTGAAGAAAAAAAAAAACCCCCCCCCCAAAAAGTTTTCCCGGGCAGGGGTTTTTATATTGACCTCACAGCAATTCATCCCGTACCATAAATCCCGCTCATTCCCCCCCCCCCCCCCCCCCCCCCCCCCCCCCCCCCCCCCGAAAATTATATATAATTTCAAAGAGGATTTAGCATGGCAAAATATCGAATTTTTTACTGGAAACATATCCCCTCTTCAATTGTTGTTGAAGGCGATGGAAGAACGGTCAAGAAACAACTCTCACAAAAAATCCAAAACGCGATTGACTCTTATGCAATGGCTGAAGGTTTAACGGGAACAACGGAATATGCGGCGCAGTATAAACGCGGAGCATGGATCGAACGGGATGGCCCGCCTGAAGAAGTTGCAGATGCGCTTCTTTCTGAACTGGAAGTTGAATTTGCGAAAATAGAGATTCCGCGCCGAGAGGCAAAAACCACTTAACCACAAAGGACACGAAGGGACACAAAGAAATACAAAAGACTTTCTTGGCGACCTTTGCGGTTCAAAACATATGACAAAAAAACATACTATTATTTTGCAACCCTCTGGCTCCCGCGGGCAAGTGGAAGAAGGTCTGTCGATTCGTTCTGCCGCGCGTGATCTGGGTGTGGAGATCGAGTCCATTTGCGCTGAGAATGCCACTTGCGGCAAGTGCATGGTTTTAATTGAAGAGGGCCGCTTCGAGAAATACAACATGGATTCGCGGCGCGAGAATGTTTCCCCTGTGACCAGTGAAGAAGCCGCGTACTTTGCCCGCAGACCCAAGTTATTAAAAGATAAAGGCTGGCAAGTGGGGCAGGTGCGCCTTTCCTGCCAATGCAAGATACACGGTGACGTGCTGATCAACGTGCCTGAGGAAAGCCGAGGGAACAAGCAAATCGTCCGCAAGAGCGCCACGCAGCGGGAGATCGAGATCAAACCTGCCGTCCGAAAATACCTTGTTACGATGTCTCCGCCGAATTTGGAACGTCCCATCGCGGATTGGGAACGCCTCGCCAAGGGATTGGAAACATCCATGGCTTTGGTGCGCGGTACGGAAGAAAAACTTCCGCGCTGGCATGAGATGGGAATTGATTATCAATGCCTGCGGACGTTATCGTCCACGCTGCGTGATGCAAAATGGAATGTGACCGTTTCAGTCTGGCAGGACAGGGAAGTTGTCCAGGTGCAGGCTGGTTATCACGAAGATAGTTACGGCGCGGCTGTGGATATCGGCTCAACAACTGTCGCTTTATATTTATGTAATTTGCGCACTGGTGAAATGCTTGCCGCAGAATCTGAGATGAATCCACAGATCGTGTATGGCGAGGATGTGATGTCCCGTATTCAATACACGATCGAGCATAAAGATGGGCTTGAGAAGTTGCATAAGGCGATTATTGCCACGTTGAATAAATTGCTCAAGCAAGCCGCGAAGACTGCCAAGATAAAAACTGAAGATATTCTAGAGATGGTTTTGGTTGGCAACTCGACCATGCATCATCTTTTGCTAAACCTGCATCCAAAGGACTTGGGGCTTGCGCCATTTGTGCCTGCGATCCATAGGTCGGTGGATGTGAAGGCGCGCGAGTTGGGATTGCACATCAATCCATCCGGGAACATTCATGTGTTGCCAACGATCGCATCCTTTGTCGGTGCGGATACCAGCGCGATGATCCTCGCTGAAGAACCGCACAAGCAGGATGAGAATTGGTTATTGATCGATGTCGGAACGAATGCGGAACTTGTTTTGGGAAATCGCAAACGATTGGTGTGTACATCCACGCCCACTGGACCGGCGCTCGAAGGCGCACATGTGGAGTATGGGATGCGAGCCGCGCCGGGCGCAATGGAACGTATTGTTATTGACGAGAACACACTGGAACCTAAATATAAGGTTATCGGTGTGGATGGCTGGAATATAGATCACGCTGACTTCAAAGGTAAGGTCAAGGGAATCTGCGGCTCAGCCATCATCGACGGAGTGGCAGAATTATTCCGAGCGGGGATCGTGGACTCTCGGGGCAAGTTCAAGACCGGGTTAAGTTCGAATCGCATCCGAAAGGGAGAGAGCGGCTGGGAGTACGTCATTGCCTGGGCTGAGGAAACTTCCATTGGCCGCGACATCCCCATGACCCAACAGGATGTGCGTCAAATTCAACTGGCGAAGGCGGCTTTGTTCACTGCGGCGCGGACATTATTGAAGCGCTCTGGTTTGGAATCTCCTGATAAAATCATCCTCGCGGGCGGCTTTGGCAGTTATATTGACAAGGAAAAAGCCATGCTGATCGGGTTGATCCCCGATTGCGTTTTGGAAAATGTGTATGCGGTTGGAAATGCCGCGGGCGATGGCGCGCGGATCGCGCTGCTAAATGTTGAGAAGCGACGAGAGATTGAATCGGTGGCGCGCAAGGTGGAACGGTTTGAACTGCCGACCGATCCTGAATTCCAAAATCAGTTCATGCTTGCGACAAGTTTTCCGCACATGAGCGAGCCGTTCCCGCATATCGCGCATTTGATTCCGAACCGTGTGGCGGATCCGATGGCGAAGAATTTTATGGTCAAATAATTTTTGTAGGGGCGGAGCATTGCTCCGCCCCTACCAGAGGTGAACAATGAATAAATTTTTGGAAAGATTGAACGGCGGGGAGATCCTTGTTGCGGATGGGGCAACGGGTTCGAATTTACAGAAAATGGGACTCAAGCCCGGCAAGCCGCCAGAGGATCTCATCATTGACGATCCCGATACACTTTTGAAATTGGCAAGTTCTTTCGCCCAGGCAGGCTCGGATATTATTCTCACCTGTACCTTCGGCGGGACGCGCATGAGAATGAAGGATTCAAAATATCAGGATCGAATGCCTGAGGTAAATATGCGGGCGGTGGAGATCGCGCGCAAAGCCGCCTCTCTCAACAATGGCTTGGTTGCTGGTTCCATGGGACCCGTGGGCGGGCTTCTTAAGCCTTACGGTCCGCTTGAACCAGAGGATGTAAAAGCCACGTTTGCAGAACAAGCCAAGGCATTAGCCGAAGGTGGTGTGGATTTGTTATTGATCGAAACCATGTTCTCCTTTGAAGAAACCAACGCGGCGTTTGAAGGAGCACGTTCTGTGACCGATCTGCCGATCGTTGTCTCTTTCAGCTATGATCGCGGCGTCCGTACCATGATGGGTGTCAAGCCGAAGGACGTAATGAAACGTTACACCGAAATGGGCGCGGTGATGATCGGCGCAAATTGCGGGACAACGCTTGAGAATATGGGATCTGTTGTCAAGGAATATGCGGCAACAGTGCCGAATTTTCCGTTGTGGGTCAAGCCAAATGCGGGCGTTCCACACATGGACATTCAGACCGAGCAGGGCGTCTACGATATGACTCCCGAAGATATGGGGAATTATGCAAAGAAATATGTCGAGTTGGGAGCGAAGGTTGTGGGCGGTTGCTGCGGCAATACTCCCGAACATATCGCGGCAATTGCGAAAGCAGTCAAATAGATTTGATAATCAATGATAAAGAGCCTCGGATTTTTACCGAGGCTCTTTTATTTTCCCTAATAAAAATCTTATATACCTATCACAAACGAAATCGTTTTTTTCGTTATAATCCTTTCCATGAATGCCAAATTTGTTATCAGGCGCGACCTGCCGAGGCAAATCATCGCCGTCTTGGTTGGTGGACTTTTTTTGTTTCTTGCCGTTGTCCTAACCTGGACTTTGGGATATCAACTATTTTATGCCGGACGCATCTTCCCTGGTGTCTCTGTGGCAGGCGTGGACCTTTCCGGCCTCGCTCCCAATGATGCCGCGTTAAAGTTAAACCAAACCTTGTCCTATCCCATTACCGGCAAAATATTATTCCGTGATGCAGACAAATTATGGGTTGCATCTCCTGCGGAACTGGGGATGGTCTTCGATCCATCCGCGAGCTCACTGGCGGCCTATAAATACGGACGTTCTGGCGGTTTATTTGGCGCTCTCGCCAGTCAAGTTAGAGCGGGCGGGTTGGGTTCGGATGTTGCGCCTGTGATCATCTTTGATCAGCGCGTGGCTTACACCTATTTGCAAAATATAGCTGTTCAGGTGGATAAGCCCGTTCTTGAGGCCAGCCTGCGCGTGGACGGTACGAATGTTATTGCCGAGCCGGGTCAATTGGGGCGTTTCCTTAATCTTGATGCGACCCTGATCTACCTCGGCGCACAACTGCAATCTTTCCGCGATGGCGAAGTGGCGCTGGTCATTCAGGAATCCGCTCCCAGACTATTGGATGTTTCCTCTCAGGCAGAAGCAGCCCGCCAGATCCTCAGCCAGCCGTTGACTCTCACGCTTCCGAATTTCCGTGAGGGGGATCCTGGTCCGTGGACCTACGATGTCCCTGTTTTGGTGAACATGCTTGGCGTGACGATTGATGATTCCAGCGGCACAGCCCAGATGAAGGTTGGGCTGGATCGCATGGCATTACGGAATACCCTGACAGAATTAAAAACATTTGTAGACCGACTACCTGATAATGCAAGGTTTGTATTTAACGATGGCACCGGTCAGATCGAGCCGATCGCTGTTTCAACCATTGGCCGCTCCATGGATGTCGAAGCCAGCATCGCCGCCATCAATGATGCGCTCTTGCGTGGAGAACACACGATTGCGCTTTCAGTTTCAGAAGAACAACCCGCAGTAGCTGATACAGCCACCGGCGCGGAATTAGGCGTCGTGCAATTGGTCGGTGAACAGACCACTTATTTCTATGGTTCCAGCGATGCGCGCATCCAGAATATTGTCGCTGCTGCTGAGCGTTATCATGGATTATTGGTGGCGCCCGGCGAGACATTTTCCATGGGCAGTGTGCTGGGTGACGTGAGTCTTGAAAACGGATTTGCCGAAGCGCTGATCATTTATGGTGGGCGCACCATCAAAGGAGTGGGTGGAGGCGTTTGTCAGGTCAGCACCACCCTTTTCAGAACGGTGTTCTTTGCAGGTTATCCTGTTGCTGAGAGATATTCCCATGCGTATCGAGTTTCATATTATGAAATGGATGCCAGCGGATCAGTTGACACGAATTTTGCCGGCATGGATGCAACCGTTTACTTTCCGCTTGTGGATTTCAAATTTGTGAATGACACATCTTCGTGGTTGTTGATGGAAACCTACGTCAATGTTGGTGCGCGTACCATTACCTGGAAACTTTACTCCACTTCTGATGGGCGCAGTGTCACATGGGAAACGACCGGGCCTTCCAATGTCGTTCCGCCGCCCGAACCGCTTTTCGAAGAGAATTCAGAATTAAGAAAGAACGAGATCAAGCAAATTGACTACGCCGCACAGGGCGCGGATGTCAACGTGACGCGTACGGTTTGGATCAATGGACAGGTTTATTTTACAGACCAATTCCAAACTCATTACCAACCGTGGCAGGCAATCTGCCAGTATGGGCCTGACACAGAAGACCCCGAGAAAAAAGCCAGAAAAAACAATCAATGCCTCTCGCCCAGCAATTAAAATTCGACCTGAATTCACATGGTACAATCTTTTTAGTAAAAGGAGAAACTATGGTTAGCACAGAACTTCTTGAAATATTACGTTGCCCAAATTGCGTGCGCGAAAAGCAAGGCCTGTTGGTCTTGCATAAAGATTCGTGGCTCGTTTGTCAGGATTGCAGCCGCAAGTACCCGATCGTGGACGATATCCCCGTCATGTTGATAGACGAAGGGGATAAGTGGGTTAACACCGCGCAAGACGCGCTCCCAGTTCCGCCGCCTTCCAAATAAAAATGCACGAACTGCTGGCTGAATTAACCAGTGGAGACGATGTTCGCGCAGAAAATTCCATCCCAGGAATCATTGATTTTGGAATCGCCGCGATTCCAGCTTTACTGGAATTGACTCACGCCGAGGATGCTGATTCTCGCTGGTGGGCGGTACGTGCTCTGGCTGCCTCGCCTCACACGCGGACCGAGGAACTGATTCCGCTCCTCAGCGACTCAGCCCCGGAAGTCCGAGCCGCTGCAGCGCTGGCGCTCTGCAATCACCCTCATGAAAGCGCGGTTGATGCATTGAGCCAGAGCCTGTTTGATGCGGATGCACTGACAGCGGGGCTGGCGGGAACTGCTCTTATTAAAATCGGAAGCCCTTCGGTACCGAAGCTGCTTGAGGTTATGAAAGAGGCGCCGATGGGCGTCCAAATTTTGGCGTTACGTGCATTATCCGATATACGAGATCATCGCGCGATCCCTGTGATGATGAAAGTTCTAAATGAAGAATCCGCTGTGCTTCAATATTGGGCACAGGAAGGCTTGCAAAAACTCGGATTGGATATGATATACGGCAAGCCATAAGGTTGTACAAAATAATGAATCGTGACTCTTTGAAGAAAATAAAATTTCCAAAATTATCCATTGGACAGTTGGTCTTTTGGGTCTTTACAATAGCACTAAGTGTAGGTGCGTATATTTTTGTGGGGAATTTGACCGCTTGTTGGAATTTAACCAATTTGCCTGGGATCGCTCCTGCCCAATGTGGTCAATCAAATGGAACCAGTCAGTTTAATCCTGAGGGCACGCCCATTGCGCCTGCAGATCTACCCCCCACGCCGGTTATTGCTCCTGTTGTTGATCTGCCGCCTGCCTGGGATGGCGCGAGCCGCATCAATATCCTTTTCATTGGCTTGGATGCCCGCGACCTTGAAGCACAGGATGGTCCTCCGCGTTCCGATACGATGATGCTGATCACGATCGATCCGCTTACCAAAACTGCGGGTATGTTATCCATTCCGCGTGATATGTGGGTGAATATCCCCGGCTTCGGATACAGCCGTATTAACACTGCTTATTCCAGCGGAGAAGGTGCACAGTTGCCGGGCGGTGGTCCTGCGCTTGCCATGAAGACCGTTTCCAACTTCATCGGTGTTCCAGTCGATTATTTCCTACAGGTTGATTTTGCCGTATTCACAGACGTGGTTGACATGCTTGGATGTATCGAAGTCAATCCAACTGAAGATATGATCCTTGATCCGGTCGGCTCAGGCACTGATCACTTTAAGCTTACCTGGGGCGGTACAAGACAACTTTGCCAGGGCTGGAAGGTGCTGGCTTATGCCCGCAACCGCCACACTTCAGGCGGTGATTTTGACCGCGCCAAACGCCAGCAGGAAGTTGTTCTTGCCTTGCAGAAAAAGGTGTTTGACCCTGAGGTATTTCCATCCCTGATCGCCAAAGCGCCGCAAATGTATCAGGAACTGTCATATGGTATTCATACCAACATGCCCTTTGAAGATGCACTTAAGCTGGCTGTGCTTGCTAAAGATATTTCACGGGACAGTATTAAATCCGGCGTGATCGATACCACCATGGTGACATTTGATAATGTCACTCTTGGTGGACAGAATGCCAGCATTATGAAACCGATTGCGGATAAGATCCGTGTTTTGCGCGATGAGATCTTTACATCTACCGGTCCGCTCAGCCCGATCGCGCAAGGTGATGTTCCGGCCTTGATGCGTGAGGAAGCGGCTCGAGTGCGCGTATTAGACGGTACTTTTACCCCTGGTCTTGACCAGCGTGCCGGCACATATTTTCAGTCTCAGGGCATGAATGTAACGGAAGTAGGTTCTGCGGCAGAAGCATACTCTCAAACCACTGTGATCGTGTACGGCTCCAAACTTTACACAGTGAAGTACCTGCAAACCACTTTTGGGTTCACTGATAAACAGATCAAATTCGTCTCGGACCCAGCATCCACCGTGGATATTGAGATCAGAGTCGGCTCTGATATTGCGGGTAATATCCCGTAAATTTGATAAGCGCCCCGGAGTTGGGGGGGGACCCCCCCTTTCGGTTTGGGGGGGAAAAACACCCCATCTTTCACTAAAGTTTAATTACTTAATTTCAATGATTAATGTCACTTTGTTTATTGCAACTAAGTCTTATAATAATTTAAGAGTTTGGTGGAGAGTACAATTTAGAAATTCAGTGTTTGTAAAGAATTAAAAAAACAGCTAATAGGATGAAATTAATGAATTGCTATTATCACCCCTCGTTGAAAATTTATCGCAACCTTGATTGGGAAGCAGTTTAAAATCAGAGACCGACAAACTCACTTGCTGTGTAAGTGTAATTTTGGGGTATTCACATGCCTGGTTAATTTTCTCTGATAAATATGGCCTGAAAGGCCCACCACCGGGCGTGTGTTGGGAATGGTTATTACTATACTAACTGGCCCTTAATTCTTGCCGCACTCGGTGGACTTTTCAGCAATAGAAAACATTTTATAAGGAGAAAACGAGTTGTTATATTCACAATGAGAACTCCGCAGTTGAACTTGTAAAGCCAATATGTGAGAGGTAAATTAGTTGAACAGGGCGCACTCACAGCCTAAGGATGTTGCCTTCCTTTGGGGGCGAACTAATGATGGCGTACTTCGTCTTGTTTTGTGGATTATCTATGATCTTATAGCAGGAATTACAATTTCACTTTTAATTGCTGTTTTTATTGGCGTCCTTTGTATACCAATCCAACTAGTGATTCAAATGGTGTTCTTTGGCTTATCTTGCATAAAAGTAGAGCATAAATAATTCTGAAAATTTTGAAAAGCTCCTTTTTGCTGTGAGTCTTTTGAGGGATGACTGATTTTATAAAACTGTTACTGCCTCTTCACCTTGAAAGACAAATGCAGAACAAAGAACACCACACAAAAAGAAACCAAAACCCCGCAAAAAGACTGGCCAACGCCAAAAGCATTGCCCACAACTTGTCATCACTGGTGATCTCAGGGGACATTGGTTCTTGAGACATAATTAACTCCTCCGAATAGATTGGTTTGAATTTTTATTATTTTACAACCAATCCCCTTATCATGCAACCAACATAAATATCCATGAGTACTGGTAATCCTTTTCTCCTTTTATGCCTTGCAGGTAATTTTATTCAAGGGTTATGTATATGTTAAAATCAAACCCATGTCAATTCGTGTCGTATTCATGGGTTCCCCTGAATTTGCTTTGCCCACCCTTTCATCATTGGCAAATTCATTTCAAGTTGTTGGCGTCGTCACACAGCCAGACCGCGCTTCAGGTCGCGGAAGGGAATTGAAGGCGCCACCTGTAAAGTCTCTTGCGCTTGATCTACACATTCCTGTCATCCAGCCTGAAAAATTACGACTGCCTGAACCGATGGAGCAGCTCCGAGCATGGGCGCCTGACCTGATCGTTGTTGCTGCTTTTGGTCAGATCTTGAAAAAAGACGTTCTTGAACTTCCAAAGTTTGGGTGCATCAATGTACACGCCTCATTACTTCCACGCTGGCGGGGGGCGGCTCCGATCAACGCTGCGATATTGGCAGGAGATGAAGAGACGGGCGTGACCATCATGAAAATGGATGTGGGATTGGATACAGGTCCAATGTATGTTAAGCGATCAATCCGCCTCAAACCTGACGATACGACTGGTTCGGTTTTAGGAATATTATCCACACTGGGAGCGGATCTACTTGACGAAAATCTTTCAGATATCATTTCCGGAAAACTAAAGGCACAACCTCAGCCCGTAGAAGGCGCAACCTATGCTCCCATGCTGAAGAAAGAAGATGGCTTATTGGATTTCACACAGCCAGCCATTGAATTGGAACGCCGCGTACGTGCGATGAATCCGTGGCCGGGCGCGTGGTTTGAATGGAACGGGAATCCGCTTAAAGTGGCGCGCGCATCCGTTGTCAGTGTGGAAAAAGGACTGGCTAGCGGAAGCAGGTTCATCGTCGAGGGCAGACCCGCTGTCATGTCTGCGGATGCCGCACTGGTTCTTGAGGAAATTCAACCCGCAGGCAAGAAAGTCATGTCGGGCAGGTCGTTCCTCGCCGGTGCGCGTGAATGGACGGTTTTGGCGTAGCGTATCGAAGTCATGAGGGTTGTATCCCTCAAATCATTTTTTATGGAGAAAATAATGTCTAATGTGAAAGTGTTTGTTGCGGAGTTTATTGGAACCTTTGCGCTTGTGTTCGTGGGGATGGGAGCGGCGATCGTAAATGCTGGACTGGTCGGTATTGCGCTTGCGGAGGGTTTTGTTTTGGCTGTCTTTATTTATGCCTACGGACATATCTCGGGCGCACACCTGAATCCGGCTGTAACGTTTGGCCTCGCGTTGAACGGTACCATTAAATGGGCGCAGACCGCATTTTATTGGATCGCGCAATTTGCAGGCGCGGCATTGGCGGCGTATCTGCTTAAGCTTTTTGTGGGCGTGGTTGGCGCCACCATTGACCCCGGCGCGACGGTGGGAGCCCTGACGGATGCGGCCCCGATCATGGCGATGAGTGTTGAGGTCATTTTAACTTTCCTGCTCGTCAACACATTTTTGCATACCGTTGTTTCAGGCAAGCGCGGCGAATTTGCAGGGTTGGCGGTCGGTATGACATATGCATTTGCCATCATGGCTGGATTGCCATTTACAGGCGCATCCATGAATCCTGCGCGGACTTTCGGCCCAGCGATTTTCGCCCTCCCGAGCTTTTCAAATGTTTATACATACGTGATCTATTTCTTCGGTCCATTGATCGGTTCAACGCTTGCGGTGCTTGTCTATAATTTTTTCAAAAGCGAAGATGAAATAATCGAAGATGATGAAGACGAAATGGATGATGCTGAAGAAATTCCCGCTGAAGCCTAAATAGATCAGCCTGAATTGCACAAAATGAGATAGTAGTTTCCACGAAAATTGGAAACTACTTTTTTTATCTCTCCAGCATTAGGATACACGAGGGGAGTGCAAATGCAGGCGTGTGAAGTATTAAAGAACACCAGGTTGAATAGCTTCAATGATGGGTAAAAAGATGTGTCATGCTGAGGGGCGTTTTTTTTGCCCCTCAGTATTCTTTCCAAGACCGATCCTACGGCCGCTGAAACATATTTCCTGTGGTTGGCATGATAACTATTTGGGCTTGTTCATCTCACGTTGAATAGTGTGAGATGCTGGGATATAATAATTGTGAAGAATTTCTCAAACTAGTCAGTCCATAGGAGATATTATGCCAACTACAATTGAAAACCTGAAAGAGTCGTTTGCAGGAGAGAGTCAGGCTAACCAGAAATATCGCGCATTTGCAAAGAAGGCAGAAAGGGATGGCTTCCCGAATGTTGCGCGTTTGTTCCGCACCACTGCGGAGGCAGAGCGGATCCACGCGGAGGGGCATTTGGCATCATTGGAGGGGATCGGTTCCACTGCTGATAATTTGCAGGCAGCCATTGAGGGTGAGACTTACGAGACCGTTACCATGTATCCACCGATGTTCGAACAGGCAAAAGCTGATGACCACAAAGCCAGGCGAATGTTTGGATATGCGTTGGATGCAGAAGCCGTCCATGCCAAATTGTATACGCTTGCTTTGGAAGCGGAAAGCGGGAAAGGACATGACCGATGTGGAGTTCTATCTTTGCCCGGTCTGCGGCAATATTGAATTGGGAAAACCAACCGAGCCATGCAAGGTCTGTGGTGCGAAAGCGGATAAATTTATTTTGGTTTAGTTCCGAAACAGAATTTGATAATTCCCGTCGAAAGGCGGGAATTGTGTTTTAGATACAATTAGGGGAAAGGAATACAGTGGCTAAGTGATAATCAGTATTTAATCTTTTTTGTTTTACAATTGCAAAAAGCTTCGTAATTGATCGGCTCTTTTTTCAACGTTATTTTTCGAATTTTAAAAAGATAAGGAAAAGTTCCATGCCAAAATATGTTGCTGCAATAGATCAAGGTACGACCAGTACCCGCCGTGATCTTTGATCATGATGGAAACGTAGCTGCTGTTGACCAGAAGGAACACCGCCAAATTTTTCCAAAGCCAGGCTGGGTTGAGCATGATCCAATGGAGATATGGACTCGCGTACAGGAAGTAATGTGGGGCGCGCTTGAGAAGATGGACCGTGGTCATATGACAAAAATAAGTGAGATCGCGGCTATCGGCATTACGGATCAACGTGAGACGACACTGGTCTGGGACAGGAATACTGGTCAGCCAATTTATAATGCCATCGTCTGGCAGGATACGCGCACGGATGTGATATGTGCCAAACTCGCGAAAAACGGCGGGCAGGATCGTTTCCGAAAAAAGACTGGCTTGCCTTTAGCCACATATTTTCAGGGCCAAAAGTCAAATGGATATTGGATAATGTCAAAGGCGCGTGCCAGAGGCAAAAGCGGGGAGTTGTTGTTCGGCAATATTGACACCTGGATCATTTGGAATTTGATCGGCGAGCATATTACCGATGTGACCAATGCCTCACGTACATTGTTGATGAACCTCAAAACACTGGATTGGGATGACGAGATCCTGAAGTTGATGGGGATTCCACGCGCGATGGTTCCACAGATCAGATCATCTTCTGAAGTGTATGGAAATGTCAAAGCAGGGCGATTACAGGGGATTCCTGTCGCGGGAGATTTGGGTGACCAGCAAGCCGCGCTTTTTGGTCAAACCTGTTTCAGTGCGGGTGAGGCCAAGAATACCTACGGAACAGGTTGTTTCATGCTGATGAATACTGGCGAGAAACCTGTTCAAAGCAAGGCAGGCTTGCTCACAACGCTCGCCTATAAGATCGGGAACCAAAAGGCAGTTTACGCTCTGGAAGGTTCGATTGCGATCGCGGGGGCGCTGATCCAGTGGCTGCGAGACAATTTGGGACTGATCCAATCCTCTGTAGATGTGGAAGCGCTCGCAAAATCAGTTGAGGACAGCGGCGGCATATATTTTGTTCCTGCCTTCTCTGGATTGTATGCGCCTTATTGGAGATATGATGCGCGCGGCGCGATCCTTGGCATGACTCGGTACATAAACAAAGGCCATATTGCGCGCGCTTCTTTGGAAGCCACCGCATATCAGACGCGCGAAGTGTTAGATGCGATGGAGAAGGATTCGGGCGTGGTTTTGACCGCCTTAAAAGTAGATGGCGGCATGGTCTTCAATGACTTGTTGATGCAGTTCCAATCAGATATTTTGGACGTGCCTGTGGTGCGCCCAAAGATTGCAGAGACCACTGCGCTCGGTGCGGCATACGCAGCGGGATTGGCGGTTGGCTTTTGGAAGGATTACAATGAATTGCGCGCCAATTGGGGCAGGGATAAAGAGTGGAAGCCAAACATGACAACAAAGCGGCGTGAGGGTTTATACTCTGGTTGGAAACAAGCCGTTACACGAACGTTTGATTGGATCGAATAAATAAGAGGGTTGAACTTTAATCGTTCAACATGAACCGACATGAACCGACAAGAAATTCTAGCTCAAATAAAAGATAACCCCGAAAGTTCTGTGCTCATTATTGGCGCAGGGATTAACGGGATCGGCACGTTCCGCGACCTGGGTCTCAATGGTGTGGATGTGCTGCTTATTGATCGCGGCGATTTTGCTCTGGGGCGAGTGCCGCATCCTCACATCTGGCGCATGGCGGTATCCGTTATCTGGAGAACGGTGAATTTCGTTTGGTGCGGGAAGCCGTGCGCGAACGTAACCGCATGATCAGAACGCGCCGCATATTGTCAGCCCGTTGCCGACGACGATCCCCATATTTAAATATTTTTCGGGATGCTAAACGCTCGCTTAAATTTTTAGGCTGGCTTGACAAACCGTCTGAACGTGGTTCGATTATTATCAAACTTGGTTTGATAATGTATGATGCTTACATGGGAAAAAATCGAACTATGCCGAGACATACGGTGCTATCCCGCGGAAGTTCGCTGAGTAAATGGAAGCACAGTAATCCTGAGATCGTTAATACCGCGACATATTATGATGGGTTGATCTCAGATCCTGAAAGACTGGCTCTTGAAATTGTCCTGGATGCGGAATCGGAAACCCCTAATGCGCGTGCGTTGAACTATGTCAGCATGGTCAATGGCGAAAAGAATACGGTCATTCTGCGCGATGAGTTGACCGATGAAACCTTCGAAGTTCACCCAAAGCTTGTGATCAATGCTGCGATCCGTGGATCGATTTTACAAACCACAATTTTTGGTCTGTCAACCAGATATGTTGGCGGTACCAAAGGCTCACATCTTGTTGTGGATAATCCCGAGTTACGCTGCAATTGGCGGGAATGAGTTTTTCTTTGAGAATAAAGATGGGCGCATTGTATTGATCTTCCCATTATTTGACCGTGTCTTGATCGGTACATCTGATATAAAGATAGAAACCCCTGATGAAGCGCGCTGTACTGAAGAAGAGGTGATTATTTTATTGAAATGATCTCGCGGGTATTCCATCCATCAAATTAACCCGTGAACAGATCGTCTTGCTTTACTGGTGTGCGTCCATTGGCGAATAGCGGCAGCGGGAAAACCACGGGGCAATACAGCCGTGATCATCATATCGAAGTGTTGAGCGGTGATTGGACAAATCTGAGTTTCCCCGTCTATTCTTTGGTTGGCGGCAAGTGGACCTCCTTCCGTGCATTCAGTGAACAAGTCACAGACAAAGTTCTTGCGTTCCTTGGAAAATCCCGCCAAAAATACACAACCGACCTGCCCATTGGCGGTGGGCGCGGCTATCCGCGCAGCGAGGAGGATCGGAAAAGCATCTTGAAAGCTTGGCTGCCTGACTGACTCGACCAGACTGTGCTCCGCCCCCTTGTTCGAAAGATATGGCACGTTGCCGAGGCCATCGCCTAATTTTATCAAACGCGGAACGGATGAAACGCTAAAGTCTCTGCCGGTTACCCGCCGTGAGATAGCAGTTCCTTGTGCAGTATGAAAAGTTCGTCACCTTGATGATATTGTCCTGCGCCGTACCATGCTTGCCATGCTTGGTAAGTTGACGAAGGAAAGCATCTTTGAACTTGCCGATATTTTGGGCGAATCCCTCGGCTGGGATGGGGTACAGAGAACTGCCGAAGCGGAACGTACCCTCCGTTTATTGGACGACAGGCACGGGGTCGGGTTTTGATGCGCATGGTAAAATTCCTGCGTGCCTCCGAAACATAAGCTCAAAGTTGATCTGGTTATCCTGTTTATAACGAAGCGGTCATCGTGGGACAAACCCACACGCATGTCCGTGATGTTGTGGATTCTCTTCCATACGATTTTCAATTTATCTATGTAGATGACGGTTCCAGCGACGGGACAGTTGCTGCGCTCCGAAAAATTGCGGAGGGCGACCCGGCGTATTTCCGTGCTTCAACGAGTCGTAATTTTGGACATCAAGCCGCACCGACGGCTGGACTCAGACGCTGCGTTGGGTGAGATTGTCATCACAATGGATGGTGACGGTCAACATCCGCCTGGAATTGATATTGCAACTGATCGATCTCATCCGAATGGATATGATATTGTTCAAACTCAACGTATATGGATGATGGTGGCTCGATATCATTTAGAAGTGGTCATCCAATCTTTTCTACCGTTTGATCAACGTGGTAAGTGGTACACAGGTCTTGCGCGGTGCCGCAGATTTTCGTGCGCTTTCCCGCACTGCGCTTGATGGTCCGCGTTCATCGGGCGAGTATCACCGCTTCCTGCGCGGTATGATCTCGCGATGTGGATATTCAGTGTCATCTCCTTCCATATCAAGAACCAGCCCGTTGGCGGTGAATTCGAAATATTCATTGGGAAAATGTCCCGGTTATTCCTCAGATGTGCTGTTTTTTTCTTTTCGCTTGCGCCGTTGTGTATCGGTTGATCTCGTTGGTTCTTGTTTTGGCTGCGGCCCAAATGATCTATGTGGCAGCTTTATGGCTTACCGGACAAACTGAACTAATCGTGTTGGTTGGAGGTTCGTTGATGGCGATCAATGCCTGTCGTGCAAGCGTTGTATGATTCTGATTCCGTCATTTTATCGGAGCGGTATAGTAGGCTATATTTTTCAGAAGTGAAGCGCTACCAACGTACTTGATAAAGGAGTAGCCTTTTGATGGAGAATTGACCCTAGCCTTTTCTTATCACTTTAGTCCGTCATGGCGAATCGGTCGGGAATGCCGGCGCACGCTTGCAGGGACAGCCCGATTATCCAATTGGTAGGATATCGCCGTGCAGGAAAGGGCTCTGCTGAAACGCGGAAGAATGAAAACTAAATTCGATCTGCTGATATCCAGTCCAGTTTTTAGGACATAAGAGACCTCCGAAATTATCGCATCACAATTAACGTACCTGGGTTGAGTTTGATCCGGCTCTGGCTTGAACGTGATAATAGGATTTTCAGGGCTTACAGCGCATGAAGTTCGCCAAAATTCACCCATCCCCAATCCAGCACGCCGCTATGACCCCGTTGGCGGTGATGGGAAGGCGATTGGGAATTATTCCTGCGTGGGCAGGACAGGTATTTCAAAGCCTGCTTTGTGTGAACCTTCGCGCTATTTGACCGTGTCGGCACGGCGTCCTCTTTAATCGGTTCATGCATGCGGTTATTGCTGCTCCGCAGTCGTAATAACTCCGGTACGCGCTTTCAACGGTAAACACCGCCTTCGCGCTGATTGATTGATTATCGCATTCGCATCGCCGGGCGATCGATCGGGATTAATGACTGCCCATTGGAAAGATACGGATTAGGCCGAGCGTAAACAGGTAATTTCACACTAAAGAATAAATCTCTTTCAGAGGCAGTTTCTGTACTCATCCATACCCAACTTAAAACCAACCGAACGTTTAAATGTACTTGTCTTTGGCGCCGGCGCCATCGGGACGTATTTTTACAGGTCCTCTTATCTCGCCAAATCATAATGTTATTTTGTTGAACAGCAAAAGATCGTGGACGAATTAAGGCGTGAGCGTCGCGTCTCGAGTGACCATTGATGAAAAAGACGAAACACGAAGGACGCCTTTATCGTTTCCCACGCTCTTTCGTAATGGTATCTTCACTCGGAGGAGGCCTAGAAATTTGGTCCCTTTGATGCTGCGTTATTTGTGCTGAAGCTTTGACAGCCGCTGCCGCATTACGGGATGAAACCCTTTGCCGATAAACTTCCTCCCATGCTTTGCCTCTCGAACGGTGTCGAGAATGAACAGCTGATCGCGCGTTAATTCGGAGGTGACAAGGACAGCGGTACGTTCACCTCAGCGATCAGCGACGCCGCGGGTGGCGATATGTGATGGGAAAATTACGCCGTGGTTGGCTGTGGCGGCTGGACATCCGCTTTCTGAAAAACTAGTCGCCGCGTTGGACGGCGCATTTTGAATTGTCGGTTGTATCCTGAACCGCATGGGATGAAATCGTCGAAGATGCTAACCAACCTGATCGCCAATCCAACTTCCGCGATACTTTAGCAATGACAGCCGCGCAAGTCTTCGCCGACAATAAATTATATAAACTTGAGATAGATATGTTAAGCGAATGTCCGGCGGTTATGACAGCGCAAACCTGCAAGGACAGATCTGCCGGGTACGCCTGTGAAATTACCGGCTCTTACGGCGAAGTTTC